>CALRSN020000075.1:0-8032 GCA_943370865.1 Bordetella parapertussis | reverse complement strand
AAGCGTCAATACATTTGGTGCAGGTGCCGCAGAAATCTTTGGCATAAGGGTCATCATATAGCAGTTCAAGATCAGTGATCAGGGTGGCAATAAAATAAAAAGAACCACTTTGTTTATTAATGAGATTACCATTCTTGCCCACCCACCCCAAACCACTCCGCTGTGCCCAGCTTCTTTCCAGTACCGGGGCCGAATCCACGAAACCTCTTCCATTAACTTCTCCGACGCTTTCTTTGATCTGCTGTAATAAAAGCCGGAGTTTTTCCCGGATCACTTCATGATAGTCTTTTCCGTAGGCATATTTCGAAATACCGGGGGTGCCGGGTTCTTGTTGCTGGGAAGGGTAATAATTTTTTAATAAAGTAATTACAGATTTGGCACCCGGAACCAGCTTAGCGGGGTCAACCCGGAGATCAAAATAATTTTCCATGTATTGCATCGTGCCGTGCATGCCTTTGTGCAGCCATTGTTCCAGCCGGCGGGCATCCTCATCAAGCCGCACAGCCCGGGCTATACCACAATGGTCAAACCCCAGTGAAGCCGCTGTTTTTTTGATAAATGCCGTATTTTTTTTATGGTTTTCCACTTAGTAAGCTAACTTTTTTTAACTCAGTATCGTCAATGACCGGCATCAGGCAGCAATTTGCGTTTTTTTATGTAAAATTGACCTTTCCTTATCAATGTAATTTATATTATAAACCACCCGCTATGAAATGTAAAGGTTTTTTTTTATCAGTAGTCTGTTGTTTTTTACTCTTCCCGGTTCTTGCACAGGATAAATCCAAAGCTAAATTCGGCAATGTTACAGCTGCTGATTTTGCCACCAAAGTGTACAGCATCGATAGTAATGCGAATGCTGTCGTGATCGCTGATATTGGTTCCAGCAGTATTGATGGCAACTCCAAAGGATGGTTCTCTCTCGTTTATAAAAGATTCAAACGGGTGCATATCCTGAACAAGAATGCCTATGATATGGCTAATATATCGATCCCCTTATATGCAGAAGGAGGTGCCGAAGAGCTGCTGGAGAAAGTAAAAGCCGTAACCTATAACCTGGAGGATGGGAAAGTAGTGGAAACAAAACTGGATACGAAAGAAGGCATCTTCAAAGACAAGCTGAACAAAAACCTGGTGGTCAAAAAATTCACCTTCCCGAATGTGAAGGAAGGGAGTATCATTGAATTTGAGTACACTATAGTCTCTGATTATTTACGTAACCTGCAGCCCTGGGAGTTCCAGGGTTCTTACCCGAGATTGTGGAGCGAATACAACCTCAGCCTGCCTTCTTTTTTTAACTATGTTTTCCTGACCCAGGGATACCTGAATTATGATATCAATACCCGCAAAACAGGAACTACCGTTTATAATGTGATCTCTTCAGAAGGAACGGAGCGTTCAGAACGTTTCAGAATTGATGCAAATATTACTGATTACCGCTGGGTGATCAAAGATGTGCCTGCATTAAAAGAGGAAAGCTATACGACAACTGTAAGTAATTATATCTCCAAAATAGAATTTCAATTATCTGAATACCGGCCACCCTTACAGTACAGGAGTTTCTTGGGCACATGGGGCAAGCTTTCCGAAGACCTGATGAATGCAGAATTTTTTGGTGAATCACTGACAAAAGATAATAAGTGGCTGAATGAGATCACTGGTCCCCTGGTAAGCGGTGCGGCTAACAAAATGGAGAAAGCGAGGAATATCTATGCATGGGTCCGGGATAATATTACCTGTACCGATCATGAGGATGTGTATATGAACCAGGGATTAAAAAATGTTATTAAGACCAAAAACGGTTCTGTTTCGGAAGTCAACCTGTTGCTGGCCGCTATGCTGCGCCATGAGGATATTGAAACAGACCCTGTATTACTTAGTACAAGATCGCATGGATTTATTTACCCTTTATACCCGTTAATGAGCCGTTTCAATTATGTGGTTTGCAAAACCAGGATTGACGGGAAAGATTATTTCCTGGATGCCAGTGAACCAAGACTGGGATTTGGTACCCTGCCGGTGCGTTGCTATAACGGAACAGCCCGTGTTATCAATAAAATTGGCACGGCGGTGGAATTGACTGCTGATTCATTAGCGGAGAGAAAGAGCAGTACTGTGTTTATCATCAATGATGAAAAAGGAAATATGGTGGGCAGCATGCAGCAGTCCCCAGGGAAATATGAATCATTCTCCCTGCGCAACCGGATCAAAGAGAAAGGGAAAGAAGAATTGGTAAAGGAGATCAAACGGGATTTTGGATTGGCGATTGAGATCAGTAACCCGAAATTTGATTCCCTGGATAAGTATGAGGAGAACCTGGGCATCAGTTATGATTTCGATATTAAAGAAGAAAAAGAAGATATCATTTACCTGAACCCGATGTTTGGTGAAGGGTATAAGGATAATCCGTTTAAATCAGCGGAACGGTATTACCCGGTAGAGATGCCCTACACCATCGACGAAACGTATAACCTGCAGCTGGAAGTACCCGAAGGCTATGTGGTGGATGAATTACCCCAGCAGGTGATGGTGAAAATGAATGAACAGGGAGATGGTATGTTTGAATACCGGATCACCCAGTCGGGTACAAGTATTTCAATGCGGTCAAGATTACAGATCAAACGGGCCATGTTCATGCCGGAAGAATATGAAATGCTGCGGGAATTCTTTGCGTTTGTGGTTAAAAAGCATGGGGAGCAAATTGTTTTCAAAAAGAAAAAATAGTGTATGCGGAAATGGATGATTCTTTTAGCGGGTATTCTTATTGTCAATATCGTTGCTGCACAGGAGCCTTATGCGGTTTCAGCTATTCCTGCTGCGTTGCTTAAAAATGCCAGTGTGGTAAAAAGAATGGAGGAGATACGTTATGATATTTCCGAAGGGAATAAGGCAAAATATTTTTACAAGGCAGCCTATACCATCCTCAATGAGCAGGGCGACCGATGGGGTACTTTTTTTGAAGGATATGACAAGCTGCGCAGTATCGAATCTTTTGAAGGAACCCTGTTTGATGCTACCGGGAAAAAAGTAAGAAGCCTGAAGAAAAGTGAGATCAGGGATGTGAGCGGCAGTGATGATAACCTGGCAGATGATAACCGGGTGAAATGGCACAGCTTCTTTAATAAGACCTATCCCTATACGGTGGAGTATGAAGTAGAACTTCGTTATAAAGGCACTATGTTTCTTCGAGACTGGATACCCCAGGAAAGAACTATTATGGCTGTGCAGCAAAGCCGCCTTTCCATTACAATACCGGCCAGTAACCCGTTGCACTATAAAATGTTCAACTATAAAGGCGGGCCGGTGATCACAGATGATAAATCGGATAAGATATATACCTGGGAAATAAAAGAATTGCCTGCAGTGGAACAGGAATATGGAGCACCAGCCTGGCATGAGCTGACCACCAGTGTGTTCCTGGCTACAGAGAAATTTGTACTGGACGATTATGAAGGCAGCAATGCCAGCTGGAAAGATTTTGGCCGCTTTATATATGATCTTACCAAAGGAAGAGATGTGTTGCCTGATGATGTAAAAGCAAAAGTGCACCAGCTGACAGATGGAATTAAAGATGAAAAAGAAAAAGTGAAAGTGTTGTATGAATATATGCAGCAGAATACAAGGTATATCAGTATCCAGCTGGGTGTTGGTGGCTGGCAACCTTTTGATGCAAAATATGTGGCTACTAAACGATATGGGGATTGTAAGGCACTGAGTAATTATATGTATGCCTTATTGAAAGAAGCTGGTATCCGTTCTGTTTATACGGTGATCACGGCAGGTGGTAGTGATGATTACCTGCTGACTGATCTACCCAGTTCCCAGTTCAATCATGTGGTACTATTTGTACCGCAGGGAAAAGATACCACCTGGCTGGAATGTACCAGCCAGACCAAAGCCGCCGGGTATTTTGGCGGAGGAACCAGCAACCGTTATGCTGTTGCGGTAGATGAGAACGGTGGATATCTTGTCCGCACACCGAGGTATAGCCTTCATGATAACCTGCAGGTGCGCCATATTGAAGCTACTATTGATGAGGAGGGCTTACTGGGTGCAGTTGTCAAAACCAGCTACAGGGCCGAACAGCAGGACCGCCTGCATGCCATCATCAATGGCTTGTCAAAAGATAAGCTGATGGAATTCCTGAAAGAAGATATTGAACTGGCTACCTATGATGTAAAGAGTTTTAACTATAAAGAACAAAAAAGCAAACTGCCGGAGATCAATGAAACACTGGACCTGGTGGCCAGCAACTATGCCACTGTCAGCGGCAAACGTTTTTTTGTGATTCCTAATATCTTCACCCGTACGCACCGGAAATTAAAAGCGGCCGAAAAAAGAACCTATGACCTGGTGCTTGATTTTGAATTTAAAGATGTGGATACTGCTACAATAAAGATCCCCGCAGGGTATACCCCGGAATCAATCCCGGCAGATATAAAGATCGAATCGCCATTTGGAAAATACACGGCGTCTGTGAAACTGGCTGGTGATAAGATCAGTTATTTCCGCAGCTATGAACATTACAGCGGCCGTTTTCCGCCAACTGCTTACAATGACCTGGTGAAATTTTATGAATCTGTCTATAAGGCCGACCGCAGTAAAGTGGTGCTGGTGAAAAGTGAATCTGCCCCGGCATTGAAAGGGTTTTGACGCCTGCTGCCAGGACCGTCCTTACTCAAAAATAACGTATGAGAAAAGCTTTTTTAGCTGTGTTTGTTTGCTGCACAGTTGCAGCAGTTGCGCAACAGGTGCCTTCTTTTAAGTTTGGAAAAATTAGCGAAGCTGATTTTAGTACTAAAACCTACACTATTGATACAGGGGCTGCTGCAGTTGTACTGGCTGATATCGGCAGTACGCAAATAAAAGGAAAAGATGACTGGTTCGCCCTGGAGTTTAAACACTATAAGCGGGTACATATCTTAAAGAAAAGCGGCTATGATATTGCAACTGTAGAGATCTATTTATATGCAGAAGAGGAGCTGGAAGAAAAACTGGATGACCTGAAAGCAGTAACCTATAACCTGGAAGACGGGAAAGTAGTGGAAACAAAACTCAATGCCAAAACACAGGTCTTTAAAGATAAACTGGATAAGAACCGGGTAGTTAAAAAATTCACTTTCCCCAATATCAAAGAAGGATCTATCATTGAATATGAGTATAAGATCACATCAGATTTTATGTTCAACCTGCAACCCTGGTCCTTCCAGGGAGAAGTACCTGTATTATGGAGCCAGTATACGGTTTCACTTCCCCAGTTCATGAATTATATTCTTATTTCACAGGGCATACAGCAGTTTTACCTGCGGGATCAGAAAGACAAAATGGGAAGTTATTCCGTGGAGATGAAAAATGATCCCAGAATGGGATATGCCAGCAGCAGCAACCAGCGGATAAACATCTCTTGTGGCGTAACTGACTTTCGCTGGGTGATGAAAGATGTTCCTGCTTTTCAGGAGGAAGCTTTTACCAGTACCTGGACCAATTATATTTCCCGGATCGAATTTCAACTGGCAGGTTACAAGGATCCTTTAATAGAACAAAAGATAATGACCACCTGGCCCGACCTTGTGCAAAGAATTTTAAAACGGGAAGACTTCGGCCAGCAATTGGAGAATACATGGGACTGGCTGCCGGGTATGGTAGAGCCGCTTATAGCAGGCGCCAAAACGGAAAAGGAGAAAGCCCGGAAGATATATGAATACCTGCGGGATAATTTTACCTGCACTGATCACAGCCAGTTATTTACCGAACAACCATTGAAGAAAATTTCGGCTAAGAAAAATGGAGGAGTTGCCGAGATTAATCTATTAATGACAGCCATGCTTCGCCAGGCCGGACTGAAAGCTGATCCTGTTCTGCTCAGTACCCGGGAAAATGGTTTTGTGTATGAACAATACCCGGTTGCAGGCCGGTTTAATTATGTGATCAACCGGGTAAAAATCGATGGCTCCGATATACTGTTAGATGCCAGCCGGCCGGGTATGGGGTTTGGAAAATTACATCATGATTGTTATAACGGCCAGGCAAGGGTGATGAATGAAGAAGCAACTGCTATTGCACTTAAGCCGGACGACCTGGCTGAAAAGAATGTCGTATCGTATGCAATCAATACCGGGGAGAATGGAAAATGGACCGGGCAGGTAAGTAAACTGTATGGTTATTATGAATCTATTGACATAAGACGAAAACTGGCAGTAAGCGGAAAAGAAGGTTTGGCCAAAGATCTGGCCGGTCTTTACGGAAATGATATGCTCATCAGTAACCTGCGTGTTGATTCATTAGGAAAAACGGATGAACCTCTTTCCATCCGGTATGATATTACCTATAACGAAGAGATGGCTGATATACTGTATATGAACCCCGTTATGGTTAGCCGCTTTAAAGAAAATCCGTTTAAATCAGCTAAGCGACAATACCCGGTAGAGATGCCGTATAAAATGGATGAACAGTACGTATTGAATTTACAAATACCGGAGGGATATGTGGTAGATGAGATGCCTAAACCAGTAACGATAAAGCTAAATCCCTACGATGATATCGTATTTGAATATAAAATATCACAGACCGGCTCAACTATTATGGTCCGTTATAAACTGGAAATGAAAAGAGCTATTTTTTATCCGGCAGAATACAATACACTCAGGGATTTCTTTGCCGTCTTAGTGGCCAAGCACAATGAACAGATCGTTTTAAAAAAGAAGAAGTAGATTATTTGATCAGTCATCTTCCAGGTTCAGCCGGTGAAACAAACGATGCACCGCGGGTGCCAGTATGATACCCACATTGGTGATGAAGACCACCCCACTGAATAAAGCATAAATAGAGGAGAACCATTTACCGCTGACAGTGGTTATTTCCACTACCGGCCCCATACCACTTAAGATCATTGATGCATTATGCAGGGCATCCAGCCAGGGAATATGGGCCGTATAATGATAACCAAGGATGCCTATCGCCAAACAGATAAGAATAATCACCGAGGCGATCATCAGGTTCCGGAATACCCGGCGGTAAAAGACATGTACTGGTACTAAAGGATCAGATTTGTGTTCGTACATAAAAAAGGATTGGTATGCTAAAGTTACCAATCCTTTTTACCCTTTTCAATAAAGGCTTATTACAGGAATAAATTTATTTCTCCGGCGATACTTTTACATTGATGATCGTTTTCCCGGTAGCGGGGATGCTCATGCCAGCGGCATCCACCGTGGTATTGGATTCAATAACACTTGACTTTAATAATACTAGCCCGGTTTTTATATCTACATACAGGTCAGACTTGACCGAATTGTTACTGTACGTATTCATTTCCATCCCCATTTGCTCCATTGCTGCATTGACCACCTGCGTGCCGGTGTAAGAAATAGTGGCCAGCCCATTATCAATAGCCTTAACCGTATACATGCCGGAATCACGGGAATCATATTTTTCTCTTTTCACAGAAAAAGTATCGGTGAAGCTGTCACCCACTTTCAATTCTTTGCCGATCAGGGCCGGGATAAAAAGATCTGTCGTAACTGTTGCCGTGTTTCCACCAGTCATTGCTGACTGTACATTATTCCCTTCCTGGTCCTGTTTAGTGATCAATCCTTTATCGTTCAGTTGAAGGAGGTTGGGTTTATTAAGTGTTGCTCCAACCACTTCCGCAAGCGGGCCGGTATTATCCGTCTTATCACTATCATAGCTCATTTCCTGTCCCATGGCACTGGCCGTAATCGTTATTTTGGTAACAGTGGATTGCAGGTGGATGCCCTCCTGCCCGGTGGTCATTATTTCAAAAAGGGTGATGGTTTTCGAATCCGTATTATTCTCCATCGTTTGCCCCATCACTTCTGCGGAACTGCTCATGGTGGTGGTATTCTCCACCTTGTATTTTTGACCTTTTTGCACATCAATTTTTGTCAGTTGTGCCGTAGCTGTTAATGAAGCACCCAGCAGGGTCAGTGAAAGAAAGGTGAATTTTTGCATGGTTGTGTGTTTTTGAAAGCTGAAGATAGAATGAACAAAAATGTTTACTCCATAATTAACGACA
>CALRSN020000074.1:0-8087 GCA_943370865.1 Bordetella parapertussis | reverse complement strand
ACACCTGGATACCATATTAGGTGAGCTGGTGCTTGTCAAGAAAAAGCCGATACTGGGTATCTGTGTGGGTATGCAGTTATTGGCTACCGATTCGGAAGAGAACGGTTTGCATGCCGGGCTTAACTGGATCGAAGGGCATGTAAAAAAATTGCAGTTGCCGCAGGAGTTTGCAGTGCCGCATGTGGGCTGGAATAATGTAAAGTTCAACAGCAGGGAACCTTTGTTCAGCCGGAACAGTGATGACAGTAATTTCTACTTTGACCACAGTTATTATTTCAGTTGCGATGATAAATACGTAGCGGCTTTCAGTGATTATGGTATAAAGGTTACTGCTGCTGTGCAACGGGATAATATATATGGCGTACAATTTCACCCGGAAAAAAGCCAGACCAGCGGGTTAAAATTATTCCGGGGTTTCTTTAATTCTATCTGATCATGCTAAAGAAAAGAGTAGCCGCCACGTTGGTGGTTAAAGATGGCATTGTTGTGCAGAGTATTGGGTTCAGGAAATACCTGCCTGTAGGAAAACCGGCCATTGCTATCGAATTTTTAAACCAATGGGGAATTGATGAGATCATCTTACTGGATATTTCGGCCAGTCTTAAAAATGCGGAGCCGGATTATAATATGATCAAGAAGGCATCAAAGAAATGTTATGTGCCGCTGACAGTTGGCGGAGGTATTACAAAGGTTGATCATATCAAAGAGCTCATGCACTGCGGATCGGATAAAATCTCATTGAACCAGGCTGCTATTCACCAGCCGGGACTGGTAACAGAAGCGGCTTTGCTGTTTGGTGATCAGTGCGTGGTGGTAAGTATAGATGCTGTAAAAATGGGTAACAGTTATGAGGTATATGATTATCTTACCAAAACAACACTGAAAAAACCCCCGGCTCAATTGGCAAAAGAACTTCAGTCAAGGGGAGCCGGAGAAATACTTATAAATTCTGTTGACAGGGATGGCTCCTATGTTGGTTATGATATTACCCTTATCAATGAAGTATGTGAGGCAGTAACAGTTCCTGTTATTTGTTGCGGCGGTGCAAAAAATGCAGCCGATTTCATTAAAGTGTTTTCTGAAACAACCGTAAGTGCGGCCAGTGCTGCTAATTTTTTCCATTTTTCCGAGCATAGTGTAAACTGCACCAAAGCCAACATAATAAAGCAGGTGCCTGTCAGGCTAGAAACACATGCTGATTACAGCGATAATTCCTTTGATGGTTCACAACGGCTTTTAAAAAAGAACGATAAGGAGTTGGAAGAAATGCTTTTTATAAGAATTGAGAAAGAAGTTATATGAGATATTGTAAAAGATGTTTATACCCGGAGAATCACCCCCTCAATATAGTATTTGATGAGGAAGGGGTATGCAGTGGCTGCCGGGTGCATGAGGAGAAAGATACCCTGGACTGGAAGCCAAGGGGAGAGAAACTCGGCCAGGTTTTAGAAGCATACCGGAACAGGTCAGGTAATAATTATGACTGTATTATTCCGGTGAGTGGTGCAAGAGATTCTTATTTTATTGTTCATACTGTCAAAAATGTATACGGTATGAACCCTTTGCTGGTGACCTATAATAAACAATACAATACTGCTGAGGGTGTAAGAAACCTGGCTAACCTGCGGATACAATTTGATTGCGATATCATGACACTTACGGTGAACCCGGAGACAGTAAAGAAGATCACCAGGGCAACGATGAGAAAGATGGGCAGTATCTACTGGCATTGCCTGGCGGGACAAACAGTTTACCCGGTGCAGGTAGCGGTAAAGTTTAAAATACCGCTGATCATCTGGGGAGCCCACCAGGGAATTGACCAGGTCGGAATGTTCTCTCATCTCGATGAAGTTGAAATGACGAGAAAATACCGGAAGGAACATGACCTGATGGGTTATGAAGCAGAAGACCTGGTGGATGACTTTGACGGTGTTAGTGAAGAAGATATTGTGCAGTTCAGGTATCCTGATGATAAGGAATTGGAACGGGTAGGAGTGAGGGGGATTTATCTCAATAACTATATACGATGGGATACCAAAGCCCAGCATGAAAAAATGATCAGTGAGTTTGGTTATAAAACAGAGAAACAAACCAGAACGTTTGATACATATAATGATGTGGATTGTTTTAATTATTCCGATGTCCATGATTATATAAAGTTCATTAAGCACGGATATAGTAAGGTTACCGATCATGCATCCAGGGAGATCCGTTTAAGACGGATGACAAGAGAGCAGGGTATGGAATTGGTAAAACAGTACTCTGCCATAGCCCCGCAGCATTTATCCCTGTTCCTCGACTGGCTGGGTATAACAGAAAATAGTTTCCATTATATTATTGACCAGCACAGGAACCCGGCCCTATGGGAGAGAAACGATAACTGGAACTGGGTATTAAAAAAAGATATTCTTACAATGCAGGAAAAAGCAGGAGATACTACCGCTGCTCTTCCGTTGGTTGAAGACTTTACCCCATTTGTATTAACCGGGAAAGGGATGAGTACCGATCATGAGGGCTGTTATATCCTGATTGGGAAAGGTCATGAATAATAATCCTGCAATGAGAATTTTAGTAGTAGTTCAGCCAGACAGGAAGGATTTTTACAGTTACCTGCAGGAAGACCAGGAAAATGAGTACCTGTTGTTATGGTATGAATCAAAGCGGTCAGCTGATCTGGCTGCTGTTGCACCTAATCCATTTTTCAAAGAGAATTATTACTGGGACCAGTTCATTACACCTAATCAACTCCTGAAAAAAATAAAGCCGGATAAGATCGTTTTTTTTGAGATCATTGACCAACGGCAGATTGCCCTGGTAGTAGCAGCCCGGGAAAAAAATATTACCACTTTTTATCTTGAGCATGGAGCAGCCGGGAGCAGGGAAACGGCTATTGAACGTACAGTGATACCCGGCTTCGTACACAAACAAAGGATACCTTATATCCTGAAAAGAATAGTTTCTTCTTTGCCACAGGTGATCAGGACCAAAATATTTTACTATTCCAATTTTTCGGGATTCCGCAGCCCCCGTAATTTCTTTTCGTATTTCAAGCTGCCCCTGCTCATGCTTACCCTTAACCCGAATAAGGCACTCACCAGGTGTTTGTTCCCGGAAAGGGTTCCCCGTTATTCTATTGTATTCAACAGGGTGAACCTGGAAGAACACCAATTGTTTACAGGAATTACAGAGGCTGATGCATTGCTGACAGGACTTCCTTTTTTCGACAGTTATTACCGGGCAGCACCCACTGATCTTGATCATATTGTTTATATCGAGCATCCTTACCTGGAAGAGCAGTTGCTAAACTGGACAGCCGAACATCACCAGCAAATTGCAGAACGATTACTTCAATTTGCCAATACGGTAAAAAGAAAAGTGTATGTAAAACTGCATCCACGATCTGATCGCAGCCGCTGGAAAAAAATCGAAGAAACCGGTTCTTCTTATTTGGCGATTATCCAGGCCGGAGATTTTACGGATCTCTTTCTTTCAAGCAGTCTCATCCTTGGCTACAGTTCATCATTACTAACGGGCTTTCTTTGTGCCCGGAAAAATGTAGTGTTATTGGGCTGGCATCCTGAACCGGGTGTTTTTGGTAATGATTTTTCTAAAACAGGATTATGCCATTATTCTGGTTCCGTCGAAGAACTATTTACAAAAATCAGCTATTGGGAAGGAAACAACCTGTGTGTAGTGAACGAAGATCTTTACAAAAAGTACCTGTTGAATTATAATTTCCCTTTTGACGGCCAGGCCTCGAAGCGGGTACTAAAAGCGATACAGGAGTTATGAAGTATTTCCGTCAATTCTCTGTTTATACCCTGGTAGGATTTTTTGGTGCAGGCATTAGTTTTCTCCTGATGCCTTATCTCTCTCATTTTTTGAAACCGGCAGAGTATGGCATTCTCTCGATGGTCAACTCGGTAGTGACGATCCTGATACCATTGATCGGGGTAACAGCTGCGGGTATCATTAATGTTGAATATTACAAGCAAAAGGACCGCAAAGAATTCGCTTCCTTATTTTCTTCAGTACAGTTCATACCGGTAATCCCTTTCCTCCTTTTAGTAATAATAGCAGTGTTGCTGGCGAACCCGGTAGCCCTTTTCCTGGAAATACCTGTTGAAAAATCTTATTGGGTTCCTTTGTCCTGTGTGCTTGCTTTGCTGACCATCTACTTTGATACCCTGATCAGTTATAACGTTACAGAGCAGAAGCCAGGGTACTTTGCTTTTTTTAATATCCTGAAGATCGTTACAGAAGTTACATTGACAATCCTGTTCATTACACAATGGGGATATGGATGGGAAGGGCGATTATATGCCTGGTTGATTTCCTCTTTAATATTATTCTTAGCCGGGTTTATTTATTGCAAGAAACAGTATTTGCTTAGTTTCAGGATCAGTAAAAAATATATAAAGGTTGCTGTTTTATTTGGTCTTCCGCTGATCCTTCATGTGGTGGGAAAGTTTGTGATCAACCAGTCGGACAGGGTCTTTATCACCAAAATGGTGTCCATTGACGAAGCAGGTATTTACAATATCGGTTACCAGGTAGGGATGATCATGTTGTTGCTCGTTAATGCGATGGGTAATTTTATGCAACCGTTCCTTTTTGAACGACTGGCCAGTCTTACCGAATCTGCAAAGAGACAAATCGTTAAAACAAGCTATGTTATTATTGGCAGTTTGCTCATTATACTTGTAGTAATAACAGTAGCAACTCCAACATTTTTTACCTGGTTGGTGGATGAAAGCTATGCAAAAGGAACCCGCTATGTTTTTTGGGTAGGGTTAAGCTATTTTTTCTGGGGGGTGTATATCATTTTTGCAGGGTATATCTTCTATTCCGGTAAAACAGGGATACTGGGTGTCCTGGCCATTGTAAATGTGGTACTCAATATTTTACTGAATTATTTCCTTATCAAAGCTTTTGGGCCTATGGGTGCGGCCTATGCCACCTGTATTTCTTTTTTTGTTGTAAGTGTTATTATTGTCTGGAAGGCCAATCGACTGTACCCTCTTCCGTGGTTGCGTTTTAATTTCTCCAATAACCGTTAATGAACCATCCTGTTATTCTTCATATTACTGAACAGTTGGGGATAGGTGGCACCGAGATCCTCTTAAAAAACACATTACCTGTTTTAACAGAGTATCAGCATGTAGTGGTTTATCTCAGTGGCGGTGACGGATTAAAGGAATCGTTCTCTCAATATCCTGTTTATTGTCTCGAACATACAGGTAAGAGCACCATTTTCCGGTCAGTAAGGCGGTTACGTAAAATTTGTAAACAGCACCAGGTTTCAATTGTCCATGCCCATCTTTTTTGGAGCAGTATCATAGCCCGCCTGGCTAAACCAGCTAACACACGGCTGATTACTACCCTGCATAGTGTACTCAGTAAAGACGCTTTTGAAAAAAATAAACTATCGTTGTGGGCCGAACGTTTTACCTGCCGTAAGCAGGATGCAGTGATTGGGGTGTCTGCCTATGTGCTCCGGGACTACCTGCAACATACAGGCTACAAAGGCAGGACTCATGTATTATATAATTTTATACCTGCTCTTTTTTTTAAAGAAAATAACAGCAGCCCTCTTCATAGTAATAAAATAAAACTTCGCTGTATTGCTGTAGGCAACCTGAAGGAGGTAAAAAATTATCCCTTCCTGCTCGCTGCGTTTGCGGGTCTCGACCCGGGTTCTTTCGAACTGGATATTATTGGCGAAGGATCAATGCGGCCGGAGCTGGAAGCAGCTATTGCGGGTAAAAAATTACCTGTAAAACTTTTGGGCAGCCAGCATGACCTGGCAAGCCTGTTGCCAGGCTATCGGGTTTTTATACAGGCTTCCTCCTATGAAGGATTTGGAATTGCTATGGCGGAGGCTGTTGCTGCGGGGCTTATTCCGGTTTTATCAGACATTCCTGTTCACCGGGAAGTAACAAAGGAGAACGCATATTATTTTTCTTTACATGATACAGGGGAATTAACCCGCCTTCTCACCATGATATCGGAAGGGAAAGCAGATACCAATAAGCTGCAAAACTGCAGGGAGCATATCCGGAATATTTGTTCTGCAGATAATTATTTTAAGCAATTAAGGGTAATCTATAGCAGTTAGCACTTTTCTAATCCGCCGGATTTCATAAATTGCATCCTTAAAAATCTTATCCTGAAAAAGGCAGTCGTAAAATTTTCCCTCGGATTTGCAGTGTTTCTTTTTTTCCAGGTTTTCCTGATGGAAATCACGGTTTTCTTTTACCCGCATTTCGATCAGCAGACGGAAGAAAATAACCCTGCCGACAAATATGACCCCTCTTTATTGCGGCTTAATTCAGTAGATAAATTGATTGGTTACTGTGATTCGCTTTACGGTTTAACCGCTATTGCCAAAAATGATTCCGGTACTTATGCCAATATTGTGGGCCGGGTTATCCGTTACCGGTTTTACCACGGGTATTCCTGGTACCATTTCGGCAGTAATTATGTTGCCACCCTGCTGGCTCCTGTGCTGCACAAAAACCTTTCGGCTATTGTGGTTCCGGATGATATACTCAAATATCCCCACGCAGCCTGTAGCCAGCAATCTATTGTGGGGATGAAAGTATTGATGGAAAAAGGATACAATGTCCGGCCAGTTGGGTTTTATGACTCCACCATAGGCGGGCATTTTTGTTACGAGATCAGGTATGACAATGAGTGGCATTTTTATGACCCTAATAGGGAACCGGAAGAAAAAGTGCTGAATAATCTTAACCGGCCGGGCATTGGATATCTCAGTCAGCACCCAGAAGTTCTTTTAGCAGCTTATCCAAAAGACAGCCAGCAACTGGTTTTGTCTCTTTACAGAACCTATAAGATTGGGAAAGAGGGCAAATTACCCGGGTCTAATGCAAGAGTTTTTCAGCAGATCACAAAATTCCTGTCTTATACCCTGTGGTTTTTTTTAGCCTTATTATATTTCTATCTTAATATAAAATACTTTTCCAAAAAAGAATAAACACCTATGTGTGGTATAGCCGGATTCATTGATTTTACGAACAGGAGCTCACCGGAACTGGTGAAAAAAATGGCAGCAGCTCTGCCTCACCGGGGACCGGATGGGCAGGGTGAATATTTCCATGCCGGAACCAGTTGCCAGGTTGGGCTGGGCCATCGCCGCCTTTCTATCATTGACCTGAGTACATCTGCTAACCAGCCGATGCATTATGATGGCCTTCACCTCATATTTAATGGAGAGATATATAATTACAATGAGATAAGAGATCAGTTGATCAGGCTGGGTCATTCCTTTCAAACCCATTCTGATACCGAAGTGATCCTACACAGCTGGCGGCAGTGGGGTGAAAAAGCAATTGATCAGTGGCGGGGTATGTTTGCTATCGTTCTATTTGATGAAAAAAACAATCAGCTGATTGCTATCCGTGACCGTGCAGGTGTGAAGCCGTTCAATTACTTTTTTAAGAACGGTACTTTTTTATTTGGTTCTGAGTTTAAAGCCCTGGCGGCACACCCGGCGTTTGAAAAAATAATTAACCGTGATGCAGTGGCTTCCTTTCTCCAATATGGTTATGTATCCTCACCTCATTGCATCTTTACGGATACATTCAAATTGCCGGCTGGTCACCTGTTACAGCTTGATCTTTCTAGGCAGGCAATTACGATCAGGCAGTACTGGAATGTATATGATTATTACAATAAACCCAAACTTTCTATCAGCCTGCCGGATGCAATCAATGAAACAGAAAAAATACTAACAGAATCGTTTCAGTACAGGATGGTGGCGGATGTGCCGGTTGGTGTTTTCCTGAGTGGCGGGTATGACAGTACCTGTGTCACTTCTTTGTTACAAAAGAACAGGACGGAGAAAATTAAAACCTTCACTATCGGTACAACCGACAATAAATTAGACGAAGCACCTTTTGCTAAACAGATTGCTGCTCACCTGGGTACAGACCATACAGAATATTATTGTACAGCTAAAGAAGCGTTAGATATTATTCCTGATCTGCCTTATTATTATGATGAGCCTTTTGCAGACAGCAGTGCGATACCTACTATTTTAGTAAGCCGGTTGGCAAGAAAACAAG
>CALRSN020000073.1:0-8094 GCA_943370865.1 Bordetella parapertussis | reverse complement strand
CAAGAACAACAGCACTTACATCATCCAGGTTATTACCTGTGAGAGTAACCTGTGTACCAGCCTCAAAGTCAGTTGGGAAGGCTGCTGTTACATTCGGTAATGCAATCACACTAAATGGAACACTCAAGGTTTTTCCATCAGCGTTGGTAAAAATTACATTCTGTGGTCCTCCAAAAGCCGTATCCGGCACCCTGAACACCAGGTTAGCATCTGTATTAAGTGTAGATAAAAAAGGAGCCGGTACATTATTCTTATCAAAAACAATTGATCTTACCTGGCCGATGCCCGTGCCGGTTAGTGTAATCACCTCACCACCGGCCGCCGAGCTGGGATTGATTGTTCCGGATGACATAGCACCGGTTTTTATATCGGGACTTCCGTCACTGTCTTTTTCACAACCCATTACCAGCACAGAAACAATGGCCAGCAGTAAGAACAATCTTGTAAACAGATTCCTTATTACTTTTTTCATAATCGTATCTTTAATTAGTTGATTGAATTATTAATAATAGGCCACCGGCGGTTGTGCTAAAGCAGGGTCCTGTAATACCTCACCGGCTGGAATAGGCAGGTGCATATAGTTTTGTGAAAAAGTTACATGCACCGGGTTGCCAAATGTCCCCCTGTCCTGTGCCTCAATGATCTGCTTGGCTTTTGCGAATCCCTGTCTTTGTATATCAAACCAGTAATCGCCTTCAAAAGCAAATTCCACCCTGCGTTCGTGCAAAATATCATCCATGGTGATAGATGATTTGGTATTCAAACCTGCTCTTATCCTTACTTTGTTGAAAGCAGCAAGGGCACTGGCATCAGTTGTGGAAGCATTTGTACCCAAAACCGCTTCGGCATAGATCAGTAAAATATCAGCATAGCGAAGCATCATGGTATTTATGCCGGTATTCATTCCCAAAACAGATTCACCACCAAAAGCTGAACCCGGGCCTACTACATACTTAGCAATATTAGCACGGGTAGTGTTCTTTTGCCCGCCATCTCCTACCGGTTGAAGGGTATCATACTTATATCCATTCGCCATAAAAGCATTATAAGTAGCATTACTATTCTGAGGTTTCCATTGCGGATAGCTCCATCCATGTTCCATCATAGAACCTTTGCGGCGGAGGTCACCTGACTCAAAGGCATTTATTACATCTATGCTGGGTATATACAGCTCCCACATACTTGCTTCGGAAGTTTGCAGGTTGCCAGGCCCCCGGTCAGGGTTCTTTTGATTGCCTGAGCCCCAGGGGTTACCAGTGAGCTGGTGCTGAATAGAAAATAATGATTCAATATTATTATTATTAGCGCTGGAGTTGAACATAGCACCATAATTAGGAAACAGGTCATACTTGTTGGAGTTGATCACTTCTAATGCTTTTATTTTTGCACTGTCGTAATCTTTGCGGTATAAATACAGCTTGGCCATCATACCCTTGGCAGAATACTTGGTTACTCTTCCGGGGCCATCCGTTTCAGGTAAGCCGGCTTCTGCTTTTTTGAGTTCTTCCAAAGCAAAACGCAGCACATCCGCTTTAAAATAACGGGGAATATTAAAATTGCCGGAAAGAATAGTAGCACCAGGATTGTTGATAATCGGTGCGTCACCCCAGATACGGGCAATATAGAAATACACAGTTCCTTTAAAAAAATGACATTCTGCTATAGCAGGATCGAGGAAAGCTGCATTGCCTCCTTTTGATTTTTTTAATTCCAGTGCATTCATGTACTCACTGGTCCATCCGCCGATTTTATAGAATACTTTCCATGCATCAGCAATACGTACAGATGTGGAAGCAAAAGAAAAATTTAAAAAGGGAGGATCATCGCCGCCACCAGTGTATTCATTACCGGCCATTACATCGCCGATTGCATCCATGGCACGATTCTCATACCCGGCCCATGGCAAACCATATAAAGTACTGGTAAGCCCCCTGACCTCTTCCGGAGTATTATAATAGTTATCAAGAGTGGTGGCGTCCAGGGCGGGTTTATCCAAAAATGATTTTTTGCAGGATAATAAAGCAACTGCCAGAACCAACAGTATTGCCGTATATCTGAATATATTTTTCATATCAATAATGTTTAAATATTATGCTGATTATAATTCAATATTTACACCTACTGTAAATGTTCTCGGGTTTGGATAGTGCCCGGCATCCACATTAGTCAGCCGGATATTATTGTTAAACACACCTACTTCCGGGTCATACCCGCTGTACTTGGTAAATGTGTGCAGGTTCTGAATGCTGAAATAGACACGGGCTGTGCTGATTTTCGCTTTTGAGATCATTTTGGAAGGCAGCCTGTATCCTAATGATATATTTTGAATACGCAGGTAAGATCCATCCTCTACATAGCGATCAGACATATACACGTTGTTTACGTTCGTATTAGTAAACCTTGGCAGTTTCCCACCTGTATTAGTTGCCGTATATCTGTCCATCACCGATTTCAGCTGGTTGTAAAAAGGATTATCCATTTTTTCCAGCTGCCAGCGGAGGAAGTTGAAGATTTTAGCTCCCTGGCTTCCTTGCAGGAAAACAGAAGCATCAAAATTCTTATAGGTAAATGAATTCGTAAATCCGTAAGTGAATTTAGGCAGCGGGCTTCCGATGAAAGTAATATCCTTTTCGTCAATGATTCCATCCGGTTTACCATCCACACCACTAATATCTTTATACCGTATATCACCCAACCAGGTATGTGTCTGGTCTACAGAATATCCAAACTGGGGCAAACTGTTATTCAGATCTTCCTGCGTACGGAATAAACCATCTGTTTGTAATCCGAAGAATGAACCCACAGCAAACCCTGGAACAGTCCGGGTGATCAGGTAGTTGTCATAATAGATCCTTCCGTATAATGCAGCAAGATCACCAGCTACTTTTTCCAGCTTATTTTTAAAACTGGAGAATATGACATTGGTTTTCCAGGTAAAATCTTTTGATTTGATATTATAGGATGTAAGACTGATATCAATACCGGTGTTAGACATTTTACCTGTATTAATAACCGGCCCCTTCAGGTCATCCCACTGATCTCCCACACCAATCAATCTTGGGCCTGTTCCGATAAGTAACATGGCTGTAGTTGTTTTCTTATAAACATCCAGTGACAGATCTATTCTTCCATTCAGGAAAGAGGCATCTATACCTGCATTCTTTGTTTCAACCGATTCCCAGGTAAGGTCCGGGTTTGCCACACCATACAGGTAGTTGGAACTACCGAACCCAACCGGACCAGGCCAGAAGGAGACCACGGAAGTGTAAGGCGGATTGGGTGCACCGTTCGGCATATTGGTGTTACCTACTTCACCATAACCAATCCTTAGTTTCAGTGAGTTGACTGTTTCTTTAATTTTTTCTGCAAATTTTTCGTTCGTAATCGTCCATGCAAAGGATGCCCCGGGGAAATTTCCCCATTTGCCTTTGCCAAAGAATTTTGACGAGCCGTCTCTTCTCAAACTAAGCGTAAGTGCATACCTGTTATCATATGAATAGGTAGCCCGGCCGAAATAGGATTCGATAGTACCATCATTTTTACCTCCGCCGAGTTCCCATGTATCTCTGTCACTGCTGCCGGCGTTTAAGTCAAGTATATTGTTTTGGAGATCTACTTTTTTACCACTAATACTTTCCCAATAGTTGTACTGCGCTTCGTGACCCAATGTGGCGCTGATAGAATGTTTACCATAATTCTTATTATAGTTAAGATAATTTCTTACTGCATAGTAATACCCGTTACCCCTGTATTCAAATAACTGGCTGCGCAGACTTGTGTTCCCTATATTCCCCGAATTCTGATGCGCTATGTTGTTGTATAAACTAAAGGAGTAAGCAAATTCATTTCTCAGTGAGAGCCCTTTCATGAATTCAAGCTCTGCATAAAGATTTCCGAATACCTGCGTACTGGTGGATTTATTGCCCCTGTAAAAACTCCGGGCAATCGGGTTATCCTGTCCGTACTGGAAACCACCAATGGTTTGCCCGCCACCCCATGTTCCATCCAGGTTTTTTACCGGGATCAACGGGCTTTGAACAGCTCCCCACCAGATGGTGCCTTCAGCAGCATCTGCCAGTGTAACATTCTGGATACTGCGGGATGCATTGGCACTTACACCCACTTTGATCCAGTTTTTCAGCTGATGATCCAGGCTGAAACGGGTTGAGTAACGTTTGAAATCCGAACCGATCAAAATACCTTTCTGCGTAAAGTAGTTGGCAGAGAGATAATAATTTGTTTTGTCTTTACCGCCGGAAAAACTCAGCTGATGACTTTGCACCGTACCTGTTCGGAACATGGCATCCTGCCAATCTGTGCCTTCACCTAAAACAGAAGGATCCTGGAATTCAGCACTGGGTGTTTGACCCAGCAATGGAGCTACTTCATTCTGGTATTGGGCAAACTCCCGCAAGTTCATCAGATCAAGCTTCTTCTGCACCTGCTGGTTACCAAAATAGGTTTCATATGTGATCTTACCTTCACCACTTTTTCCTTTCTTAGTAGTGATCAGGATCACACCATTTGCTGCCTGTGATCCATAAATGGCCTGTGCAGATGCATCCTTTAATATGTCAATTGATTCGATATCATTGGGATTTAGTGAAGCCAGGAAACTGTTACCGGTTTGTCCATCCGAACCTCCTAATCCCGCATAGCCGGCACTGAATTTTGTATTGCTTGTAAATATGACTCCATCAATAACGATCAGCGGATCATTCGCATTGATAGTGGTTACGCCGCGGATACGTAGCGAAACACCACCTCCCGGCTGGCCGCTATTATTAATAACAGTAACACCGGCTACTTTACCCTGTATGGCCTGGTCAATACCTGCCACGGGCAAATCCTTCAGATCTTTCGCCTTTACCGAAGAAATAGCAGAAGATACATCCGACCTCCTGGTTGTTCCATAACCGATGACCACCACTTCACTCAGCTTTGTATCTGTTACATCCAGGCTGGCAATAATAGCAGTCTTCCCTTCAAGAGAAAACTCCTTTGATTTGGCACCAACGTAGGAAATAATTAATGCAGTAGCATTGGCCGGAACAGAAATTTTAAAAGCACCGTAATTGTCTGTGACTACGGTAGTCTTACCGCCTTTTACAGCAACAGTAGCATTAACAAGTGGCAAACCGTTCTGATCGGATACAACACCTGATACACTTTTGTTTTGGGAAAATACGGTAAGGGAAAACAGAACAAGCACAATAATTATTGTGATTGCACGGGGGAGTCGTGACTTTCTCATACAGCAAGTAGATTTAATACCAAAAGTAGCTCCCCATACCTATCCAATTCTAATACTTTTTTATCAGAATATCATACTAATTGCACCTTATTTACCGCAAATGAAATAAAAATCATTACTACCAGAGGAAATAATCGAGGTTAACTTCTGTAAAAAAAATCTCTTTAATAATACTTTTTTATCAATCGAATGATAATTTTGTGTCAAAGAGCCTGCCATGCGAAAAGATATACTGAGAGAAATAACGCCACTTACCAGCAGTGATTGCTTCACCATATTTACCCGTGTGAAATCTGAATTTGATTTCCCGCTGCATTACCACGAAGAATTTGAACTGAATTTTATCAGCAATGCCAAAGGTGCCCGGCGGGTTATTGGCGATCATATAGCAGAGATCGATGACCTCGAACTGGTATTGGTAGGCCCCAATCTTCCGCATGTATGGCAAACCCATAAATCTAAAAACAAAAAGATCACCGAAGTAACGATCCAGTTTCACAAAGACCTGTTTGATGAAAAACTTTTGCGGAGAAACCAGTTGAGTTATATCCGTACTATGCTGGAACGATCCGTTAAAGGAATTTTATTTTCGAGGCAAACAGCAGAACAACTCATGCCGAGGTTCCTGGCATTGGGACAAAAGCAGGGATTTGATTCTGTTTTGGAACTGGTATCTATCCTGCATGATCTTTCTGTATCAAGAAATATGCATACACTGTCTGATGCCACATTCAGCAATGCAGAACTTTCATATAACAGCCGGAGAATTGAACAGGCTTTTGAATACATGAACCAGAATTTTCATAAAAATGTTACACTGACGGAAGTATCAAAACTGGTGAGTATGACCGATGTATCTTTCAGCCGGTTCTTTAAAACGAGAACAGGCATCACTTTTATTGATAGCTTACTGGAGTTGCGCCTGGGTCATGCATCCCGTTTACTGATAGACACCACGCAATCTGTGGCCGAAGTGGCTTACAATTGCGGCTTTAATAATATCTCCAATTTTAACCGGCTATTTAAGAAGAAAAAAGGCTGCACACCCAAAGAGTTCAGGGAGAGTTACAGTTATGGCAACAGGATATTTATCTGATATGAAATGAAAAATCCCGGCCTTCAGCCGGGATTTGAATTAATGGGTACCTTCTTTATGGTGGTTTTTCCGTCCTTACAACATTATTTAGCTGCAACCGCCCTGGTTACCACAGTTCAAACATTTGTAGCAAGTGCCACTGCGCATCATGATGTGACCGCATACATTACAGGCAGGTGCATCGCTCTGCATATTCTTGGCAGCAGCATTAATAGCATCCATTCCTGCATCTGTCTTCACAGCCTGTGCTGTCCGCTGGTTCTTTACCGGTTGCGGGGCAATACTTCCGGAGGAAGGCGTGATGCGTACACTTGATAATTCCGGTTCAACATACTCCAGCCCTGAAGGAACATCATCCCAGTCATCAGCGCCGGTATTCATTACTTCTGGTTTATCAAGTACATGCACCAGGTCAGTACGGCCAAGGTATTCATAACCCAGCACACGGAAGATAAAGTCAACTATAGAGGTGGTTGATTTAATATTCGGGTGTTCTACAAAACCTGATGGGTCAAACCTGGTGAAAGCAAATTTGTCAACAAACTCTTCTAATGGAACTCCATATTGCAATCCGATAGAAATGGAAATAGCAAAGCAGTTCATCATACTGCGCATGGTAGCACCTTCCTTCGCCATATCAATAAAGATCTCGCCTAATGTTCCATCTCCATATTCCCCGGTGCGGAGGAAGATAGCCTGGCCATTGATCTTTGCTTTTTGTGTAAAGCCACGACGCTTGGCTGGTAATGCACGGCGTTCTACTATGCTTGCCAGTTTACGTTTGAGTTTGGTATCAGGAGAAGCCTGTACTCTTTTTTGTACTTCTTCCAGTAGTTCTTCAACAGTCAGTTTTCCAAGGTCAACAATATTTGACTCTGCCTGTACTGACTCCTGACTATTGGCTGTCGACTCCTGACTTGTTTCTTCTGTCTTTTTCTTTTTATCGCTCTTGTTGCTAAGCGGCTGTGACAATTTAGAGCCGTCACGGTACAATGCATTTGCTTTTAACCCTAGCTGCCAGCTTAGTAAATATGAATCTGCGATTTCTTCCACTTTTGCCTCATGCGGCAGGTTAATTGTTTTTGAAATAGCCCCGCTGATGAATGGTTGTGTTGCACCCATCATACGGATATGACCATGTGCATGAATATAACGCTGACCTTTAGGACCGCATTTATTCGCACAATCAAAAACAGGTAAATGTTCTTCTTTCAGCAATGGTGCTCCTTCCAGCATCATCGTTCCACATACATAATCGTTTGCTGCTTCAATTTGCTCATCAGTGAATCCTAATGCTTCCAGCAAGCTCCACTCAAAATCATTGTATTGCTCAGGTGTAAAGCCAAGACGCTGCAGGCACTCTTCACCCAAAGTATACTTATTAAATACAAATCCAATTTCAAAAGCTGTCAATGCAGCCGCATCCAACCGCTTGATCTCATCAGCGATAAATCCTTTTTCACTCAATGTTTGATGATTGATGAAAGGAGCTCCTGCAAATGATGCAGAACCTGTGGCGTATTTAATAATTGCCTCTGATTCTTTTGTTGAATAACCTAAATTCTTCAATGCAGCCGGCACAGACTGGTTGATGATCTTGAAATAACCACCACCAGATAATTTTTTAAATTTCACCAGGGCAAAATCCGGCTCCACACCTGTTGTATCACAATCCATCACCAACCCTATCGTTCCTGTTGGTGCTATAACAGTTGCCTGCGCATTCCTGTAACCAAACTTCTCT
>CALRSN020000072.1:0-8099 GCA_943370865.1 Bordetella parapertussis | reverse complement strand
GTTTGTACGGCTGCAAAGAGGAGCAATATGAATAGTGCAATCTTTTTCATTCTGCTGCAAAATTATCAGCCTATACAACATGGACAAGCCCGGATTGTTTAAAGATTGTAAAATATTTTCTGCAAAATCTATAACTCTTCTGAACTCTCCGGCAGGTGGTCATATTCCCCTTTGATGGCATACCAGCCAAAGATCATCAGGCCGATAGCAATGGGGGTGAAAATGCCGATAATGATGACCCAGATCACCGGGTTATTGATATCTTTTTTCCCGGCAGGGTCAATATGAACAATGGCCCTGTCTACCAGGAAATAAATAACGGCCGGGGCCACGATGAACCAGATAAAACCAAGGGCTCTTTTGAGGGTATTCATAACAATGCGTTTAATCTTCTACGTTTTCATCAATTTTATTTCTCAGGTACACGGTGCCGATCAGCAGGCATAAAGCAGCGATACCGATCGGGTACCATAATCCCACCAGCGGATCGGAGGGAAAGGATGTGGTCAATAGTAAACCAATAAAGGGCACTAACCCGCCAAAAACACCATTGCCGATATGATAAGGCAGCGACATCGATGTGTAACGAATTTTTGTCGGGAACATTTCAACTAAGAAGGCGGCGATGGGACCATAGACCATGGTGACATATAGGATTAATAAAAAGACAAGGCCGATGAATTTTATATATTTTCTTGTACCCAACTTTTTATTAATTGCAATTTTAGTTGAATGTCCGTTTTTTAATGATTTATCTATGTGTATTGTATCGGATTTGATAATATCGAATTCGACTCCAAACCTAAAAAAATCATGTTGAGTTGTAGTTACAATAGAATCCCCTTGTAAAGTCAGGCTAGTTTTAACCAAGTCAGCACGGGGATTATTTTGTCTTAAAGGCGCTATCATAACATCAGAATCTTCTAAAAAAGTATTGAATATCGGCCTATAAGTAACAATAGCCAACAACATCCCCGCCATCATGATCCATTTTCTCCCGATCTTATCACTCAGCCAGCCCCAGAATACAAAGAATGGGGTGGCAAAAGCAATCGCCCATAACATAATGGTGCGGCTTTGTTCAAATTCCAGTTTGCAGGAGTTCTCTAAAAAGCTCTGTGCATAGAACTGGCCGGTGTACCAGACAACACCCTGTCCCATCACTGCCCCGAATAAAGCCATCAGTACCATTTTAAAATTGGCTTTGTGCCGGAAACTTTCTTTTAATGGGTTGGTGGATGTTTTTCCTTCTGATTTTAATTTGGAGAACAACGGCGACTCTGACATTTTTAGCCGGATATACACGGAAACGATCACCAATAAGATAGATATCCAGAATGGGTAACGCCAGCCTCCCCATTCGGCATTAAAGGCATCATCCGGCATATTCAGTTTCACCAGCATGATAACGCCCAGGGCAACAAATAATCCGAGGGTAGCTGTTGTTTGAATCCAGCTGGTATAAAAACCTCTTTTATGTGCAGGGGAATGTTCGGCCACATAAGTAGCAGCACCACCATATTCGCCACCAAGTGCCAAACCTTGTATCAGTCTTAATAGTAAGACCAGCAAAGGTGCGGCAATGCCAATGGATTTATAGCCCGGCACAAGCCCGATCAGGAAAGTGGAGCCGCCCATTAATACCAGTGTGAGCAGGAAAGTATACTTTCTGCCGATCAGGTCTCCGAGGCGACCAAAGACCAACGCACCAAAAGGACGCACAATAAATCCTGCGGCAAATATGGCCAGGGTACTTAGCAGTGCGGCAGTCGCATTTCCTTCGGGAAAGAATTGGGTGGAGATGGTTTTGGCAAGCATTCCAAAGATGTAGAAATCGTACCACTCGATCATGGTACCTACAGAGGACGCAGCAATCACACTTCGTATGGTGGTTGGTTTCATCGTTAGTTATTAGTGATAAGATATTCGATGGAGTAAGATAGGCATTTATAAAAAACGATAAAACAATTTTACCGGGAACGTTGCCAGCAAATTGAACGGGGTTTAACAACAGTTCAGTAAATTTATGCTTCAGTAATTACTCAAGCATATAATTAAGATTGTTATGTCATATCCCTACCAGATACGCAGCATGGACCAGTACGAAATGGCTTATCGTGTAAGTGTAAACGAGCCGGAAGAATTCTGGGGCTCCATCGCAGAACATTTTAAATGGAGAAAGAAATGGGATAAAGTGCTGGAATGGAATTTTAAAGAGCCCAAAGTAGAATGGTTCAAAGGCGGCAAGTTGAATATCACCGAGAATTGTATTGACAGGCACCTGGCAGAAATGGGTGATAAACCCGCCATTATCTGGGAGCCGAATAACCCGGAAGAAAGAGTGAGGGTGGTTACTTATAACCGGTTGCATAAAAGAGTTTGCCAGTTTGCACAGGTATTAATTAATAACGGGGTAAAGAAAGGCGATCGTGTTTGCATCTATATGGGTATGGTGCCCGAGCTGGCCTATGCCGTATTAGGCTGTGCCCGTATTGGCGCTATTCACAGTGTGATCTTTGGTGGTTTTTCTGCACAAAGTATTGCCGACAGGTTATATGATGCCAATGCTGAATTTATTATTACCTGCGACGGGGCTTATCGTGGTGGTAAAGACATTCCCCTGAAAAGTGTGATCGATGATGCACTGATCGGTAACAGAACCGTGAAGAAAGTCATTGTTTATACTAGAACAAGAACTCCTGTCTCTATGCTCAAAGGAAGAGATGTATGGTGGGAAGATGAAATGGAACATGCCGAACAACAGGTGGAGAAAGAAGGAAAAGTTTCCTTCCCGGCAGAAGAAATGGATGCTGAAGATCCTTTGTTCATATTATATACTTCCGGCAGCACGGGTAAACCTAAAGGAGTAGTGCACAGTACAGCCGGTTATATGATCTGGGCGAATTACACTTTTGTCAATGTATTCCAATATAATCCCGGTGATATCCATTTCTGCACAGCTGATATTGGATGGATCACCGGTCATAGTTATATATTATATGGTCCCCTGAGTGCCGGAGCCACTTCAGTTATGTTTGAAGGTATTCCCACATGGCCGGATGCAGGGCGTTTCTGGGATATTATTGAGCGGCACAAAGTAAATATTCTTTATACCGCTCCTACGGCGATCCGCTCATTGATGGGTTTTGGTTTAGAACCATTAAAAAATAAAGATCTTTCAACACTGAAAGTACTGGGAACAGTAGGTGAACCGATCAACGAAGAAGCCTGGCATTGGTACGATGAAAATATTGGTAAGAAAAATTGCCCGATCGTGGATACCTGGTGGCAGACAGAAACCGGTGCATGCCTGATATCGAATTTAGCCGGTGTTACTCCTGCCAAACCATCCTGGGCCACTCTCCCTATGCCGGGCATACAACCTGTGTTAGTAGATGAAAATGGAAAAGAAGTAACAGAGAAAGATGAGAACGGGTTACTCAAAGGAAATCTTTGTATCAAAGCGCCGTGGCCGGGTATCTTAAGAACTACCTATGGTGATCATGAACGTTGCCGGACTAATTATTTTGCTACCTACGATAATTTGTATTTTACCGGTGACGGTGCACTGAAAGATGAACAAGGTAATTACCGGATCACCGGTCGTGTGGATGATGTATTGAATGTAAGCGGTCATCGTTTAGGTACTGCTGAAGTGGAGAATGCCATTAATATGCATGCCGGTGTGGTGGAAAGTGCGGTGGTTGGTTACCCGCATGATGTGAAAGGGCAGGGTGTGTATGCCTTTGTGATCTATGAACACATGCACGGCGATGAGAATATGACCCGCCTGGATATTTTGCAAACCGTAACCCGCATCATCGGGCCGATTGCCAAACCGGATAAAATTCAATTCGTCAGTGGCTTGCCCAAAACAAGAAGCGGTAAGATCATGCGCCGCATCTTACGAAAAATTGCGGAAGGAGAAACATCCAACCTGGGTGATATAACGACCCTGCTTGACCCGGGAGTGGTGGAAGAAATAAAGAATGGGAAATTGTAAAAAGACTGAAGCAGCACGGACGGGCTGCTTCAATCGGTTTTTCTGAATTCGTTTAGCTGGTTAAAAGCTGCATTTTTATTGCAAAAATCATACCTGCCGGCTGCTTTTACTTCAAGGGACTATATAAATGACAATTTTTTGATCAATTTGTAGAAGGTCTGCGTTTGAAAAACTATTTTTGATCATACTCGGGTTTGATGAGTATGCTATCTTATGAATGAACCGACCAAAGTCAAACGAAAGCTTCCAGCCGTTATCCGATGGATTTTATGGGTATTACTGTTCCAGTTTGTACTCATCAATATCATGGCGGCTTTGTATGCCAATAAGCTGACCCGTTTTTACGAGGGTGTTCCATTAAACAACTCTCATTCTTCCGGCAATGTTTTCTCCAAAACCTGGAAACTATTTACAGGCCCCAAGCAGGGTCGTTCTGTTATTACTGAACAACCGGCTTTCCCCTTTCAGACCGTTTCTTTAAAAACCAGTTCGGGATTGAACATTGAAGCCTGGTACAGTGCCACTGATTCCGTGGCCAGGGGAACTGTTCTATTTTTTCATGGCATCACTTCCCAGAAATCGATCCTGCTGGATGAGGCGGATGAATTCAGGTATTGGGGATACAACGTGATGCTGGTGGATTTCCGCGGGCATGGAAACAGTGAAGGCAATACTAGTACTATTGGTATGACGGAATCGGAAGAAGTGAAACTGGCCTATGATTTTGTATCACAGAAAGGAGAAAAAAATATTTACCTCTACGGAGTTTCACTGGGAGCCGTGGCAGCCGCAAAAGCTGTTACTGAGTATGATCTGCATCCCCAAGCTGTGGTTCTGGATATGCCTTTTGCTTCTTTACAATCGTATTTAAAAAATAAAGCCAGGAACCTGGGATTTCCTGCACAGCCCTTTGCTTTTCTTACTACGTTCTGGATCGGAATAGAAAAAGGGTATAATGGCTTCAATCACCAGACCAGTCACTATGTAAAAAAGATGAATTGCCCTGTTTTGATGGAATGGGGAGCCAATGATGCTTTTATATTGAGAGAGGAGGCGGAAAGAGTATACGGTTCTATCGGATCGGCACAAAAAAGAATGGTGATCTATGATGCTTCCGGCCATGAATCATTTGTACGTAAGGAACCGTTGAAATGGAAAATTGAAATGCAAAAATTCTTGCAGCAATAATGCGGTTTATTTTCGGATGGTAACCCTGGTGCCGGGCCTTGCATAGGCATACATTTCCGTCACATCACTGTTCTTCATTGATATACAACCCAGCGTCCAGTTTTTATAACGGTCCACCACGAAATCTTCATGCGGCCAGGTGCCATGAATGCCAATGGCACCACCAATTTTTGCATGGGCCGGTATCTCCCCTCTTTCTTTGCGTCGTTTAAATTTTTCCAGGCTCTCGGCATTGGGATAATCTAAGGCCAGGAAACGGCACCATTTATCGTGTACTTTTTTGTTGATGATCTTAAAACTGCCTTCCGGTGTGTTCTTATCGCCTTCCATTTTTTTATCCTCCAGGGAATTATTGCCGAATACCACGGGGAAAGTGGCGTACCAACCCTTTTCATCATATACGCTCAGTTCATAATCCGATTTATCAATAATGATGGAAATGCTGCCCACTGGGCCGGCTGTTGCATCAAAACGCTTATTATTCAGGTGAGGAGTTTTCACGGCCTCTGCTGTATGATGAGAACCGGCTGTAAGCAAACCACTGCCCAGTGTCACTGCCGTGAGTACGAAAAAGGTCTTCATTGCTATTTGTGTTTTCAGTAAGGCCAGTTATAACCGGGAAGATAAAATAAATTGTCCACCGGTTTTATTCATGGCTGTTGAAATGCGATCCGTCCAATGCTTCAAACGTAATGCCACGAAACTTTATTTCAGGTAGTCACTGCGTTTTAACGGCGCATTTAGAATATTTCCGGAGGGATATTAGCTGCGGCTTTCCCAGAATTGATGGGACTTATAACAATAAAAAAACGTTCTGTGCTTAGCAGAACGTTTTTAAAAGAAGTTATCAACATTTCTTACCAGTTACTAAACCGGAAGCCAAAGGTATAAGGTGTCATATCCAAACCTCTTTCATACATATTCTTGAAAGCATAAGAGCCATAGAAACGAACCGGGCCCAGTGATAATTCACCTACATACGAGAGTTTCCAGCGGTTCAGTTCAAAATCATCTTTTGTTTTTTCTTTGCCCTCATCCGATGTTTTTGTTTTTTGGCGGGCACTGTAGAGATAGCCTGCACTGATACCGGCACTGAAACCAAATCCTTTTTCCCGGCGGGGCGTGAAATTAAAGTTGATCATCATGGGTACGGTTAAATAATCAGCGGCCAGTTTGTTCTTGGTATAGCTGCGGCCGGCTGTTACATCATAATTCACCCGAACAGGATCAGGCAGGGCAGGCGGAGTGCCGATATAGCGTACGGGTTGTTTGTAATGATAGTTATTCAGTTCCAGGCCCAGGCCATATTTCAGGTTCACCACATGTTTTACGACGTTCAGTTTTTGCATGAAGAACCAGAAATTCACGTTGCGGGATTTGCCATCCTTCAGGTCGAACCATGTTTTGTTACTGGATAAACTGCCACCGGCTGTATTCCCGGATGCATAGCCCTGGGCAGCGCTGCTGCCATAATTCGTATTATCAGTATAGTTGGAGAAACCAATATCCAGTATCCACCAGTTGGTGCTCAGGTTAGCTGGTTTATCTCTTTTCCTGTCGCGGATGCGGAGGGTATTGTCTTTTTCCACCCGGCGGTTCTTACCGTCCCGGTCGCGGATGATGACCATGCCGCCGATACGGATGGTATCTGCTTTAGGTCCTTCTTGTTTGGCTGTGCTGTCCGTTTGGGCAAAACTTGTCAGGGTAGTGCATACGATCATGCACAGGGTAAAGATCCTCTTCATGTTCTTTCTTTTTACAATGATATAAAATTATTTCAGTTTGATGGCCAGCCCGCCTACCAGCAGACGTTCTTCGTCGTCGGTGGCACTGATATTGGTCCTTTTTTCAAAGGTCCGGGTTACTTTTCTTAAGAAACCGCGGAGCTTACCTTTTTTCCCGTTGTTGTTACTGGCATACATGACGTCGTCAGTTACTTCGGGGTTGGCTTTCGCATCATTCTGTTGGTTATACGTATCGGGAGGAGTAGTTGTTACAGGCGAATTGTTAGTGATTTGTTGTTGTGATACTTTATTATCATTGGAAGCTGTCATTGCAGCATTAGCATCAACAGAATTATCCGGCTTGTTATTTACATTCGGATTATACAATGGTTGAGGAATGTTATTTGTTGGCTTATCATCTTTAATAACAGCGAATACTTCAGGTTCTTTTTTATTGACTGAACTGTTATCCGGTACAACCGTCTTTTCATTAGCAATATATGGTTGTACTTTTTGCGGAGCAGCAATCTTTTTATTTTGACTCGCCTGTTCAGTAGTATTCGGGACAATAATATTGCTGTTGTTATCTGCTAATTCAGTTGCAGCAGATGTGTTGTTTACAACAGGGGTAGTAGTATTATCAGCAGGGGTTGCTGCTTGTTTAGTTCCATCAGTAGAAGCAACAGTTCCTGTTCCTCTTGTTTCATTACCGTTCTTATTATTCAGCAGTACAACAGCAGTGGTGCCGATGCCGATAAATAAAACCGCAGCGGCTGCTATTCTCCACCAAACAATGGGGCGAACCTTTTCTTCTTTGCGGTACAGCGATTCTTTATCCGGAAACAAAATCGTTTCAGGTTGCAACTTGGTTTGCTGCAACAGTTCTAATTCTTTTTGTACAGTGATATGCTGGCCGGCAAATGTTTCAACGGCTGCTTTTTGTTCAGTGGTTAATTCATTATCAATATAGGCAACCAGCCATTCTTCATAGTTAGAGATAGTTATAAAGGAAGTGTCGCCTGAAAAAAGTAATTCTTCTTTCTGGCTGAAAATAACCTGTTCATCGGGAGTAAATTTCGTTTGCTGCAACAGTTCCAGTTCTTCCTGCAGGTCGGGGTGAAGCTGGACAAACTCCTCCACGCTGCGGCGCTGTTCGCTGCTCAGCTCATTATCCAGGTACAGGA
>CALRSN020000071.1:0-8101 GCA_943370865.1 Bordetella parapertussis | reverse complement strand
ACAATGTTCATTTGTGGGAATGATGAAGCAGCCAAACAAACCGTAACGGGTATCCTTACTGCGTTTGGGTGGGATACAGAAGACATGGGTAAAGTTGAATCTGCCAGGGCCATTGAACCGCTTTGTATATTGTGGTGCTTACCCGGCCTCACTAAAAATCAATGGACCCACGCTTTTAAATTATTAAAGCTGTAGTCTCAGCTACAGCCCTTTTATCTTTATCTTAGGGATAAACATAATAATGGCAGGCAACCAGAAGAATAAAATCACTGAGTTCTATTGGCCTTAATTGGAGGAGTAATAATTCCGATAATCTTGCTACTTATTTTTAGCTATAGATTAAATAAAAAATTACCAGGCGATACTACCCCAACCAACTGGTATCCTTTTACAGGATACCAGTTTTTAATCATTTTAATAATTGCATACATTATAGTGGGCCTGCTAACCTTATTCTCTAAAAAAACAAGATTATTTGGAAAAGGCATCCTACTGACCGCACTGGTACTTTTTCTCTTTTCTTATTTTATTGGAAGCCGCTACTCTGGTTAAGCTGTAAAACAATATCCGGGTCCGGACAATTAGCTAAGTACAACTCCCGCTCTGAAAATTTACAGACACCGGGGTAATCTCCTTTCCATCCCTGTAAGTCTTTGATGATTTGGAAATGAAGATGCGGCGGCCAGTGACCATTCTCTTCTGGAATACCAAAGTTGGCAAACACTTCTCCTTTCGCTATTACTTTACCCTCCTGCAAATCACTGATCGAATCCAAACCGAGGTGACCATACAGTGTATAAAAAGTTATTCCTTCCAGCACATGTGAAAGAATGATCGTCGTACCATAATCACCGAAGTGGTCATTGAATGCAAAACTATGCACCACGCTGTCTATAGGTGCCGTGACCGTTGTTCCTGCATCGCCCCAGATATCTGTGCCCAGGTGTAAGCGTCTTGGTTCTTCTCCTGCCCTTTCCGCATCAAATACAGGACTTCTGCTGTAAACAGTCCGGTGTTCATTATAACCTCCAATACCATATTTTGCCGCCGCTATTACAAGCTTTTGATTGATATAGTCACAGAACTTACCTGTATCGTTCAATATATCGGTGGTAAGCTCCGTATTTGCTGCAGTAAAATCTAACTGTACCAACCTATCACTTCCGGACCGAAATGGCACTACAGCAGCAAATTGTTGCCGGTAATTTTCCAATATCTCTTCTATTGCTACTAATGACATACCGTACAAAAATAACCTGCCGCCTGAATAAATAAAAAAGCATCCGCCGGTTGGCGGATGCTCTATCCTTAGTTTTCTTTCGTTGTTATTCTTTTATTTTCCAACAATAACCGGGAATGTCTTCTCAGAAGTTCTTGCACCATCATCATAGTAGAACTTAACCATATAAGTGCCGCCAGGAAGATTGGTCAGATCGATCGGTATTACTCTTCCAAATACAAGGCCGTTGAAGTTTTGTATCCTTACCAGCTGGCCGCTGGCAGTATACACTCTCATTCCAAGATAATTATACAAGGTGCTGTTGATACGGATATTAAATCTTCCGTCATTCGGATTCGGGAACAGGATGACAGCATTATCCGCCAGGCGAACAATACGTTCAGGACAATCCTGCACCCTGGCAACTACAGTACCTGTGCTTGCGCAACCAGCAGTGTTATTGTAGCTATACGTAAGTGTATATGTACCTACTGCTGTAGCAGGCGGAACAAAGTTGTTACCGGATACACCAATACCACTCCAGCTGCCACCTACAGGCGATGCAGATAAGGCAACTAATGTATCGCTAAGACAAATCCTTGCTGGTAACGGTGTAATTGTTATAGCACTTGGCGTTGTTACGGTTAAAGTAGCAGCACCATTTGATGTGATCGTTGAGCAACTGTTGTTGGCAATAACCCGGTACCTGTAACCATTAGATGCAATGGTAACAGCTGGTACCACCAGTGAAGCACTATTCGCACCGGCAATATTTGTCCAGGTTGTACCGCCATCAGTACTTACCTGCCATTGGTAGCTTGGGGAAACACCTCCGATCACAGCTGTGAAAGTAGCGTTAGCACCCTGGCAAACAGTTTGGCTGGCTGGCTGCGTTGTCACAGTCAATGGTTGCAATACAGTAACTACAGCAGTTCCGGCTGGCGAAGTACAGGTTGGAGATGCTACTGTTGCTGAATAGGTAGTTGTAGCAGCAGGTGAGGCATATACGGTAGCAGCTAATGTGCCGGCAACATATGGAGTAGTGGCAGTAACATTCGTAAATAAACCCGCAGCAGGTGACCATTGAGCACCAGCAATATTGAAAGTGATACTCCAATTGGTAATAGACCCCAGATCACCCCCTGCATCATCCACTACAAAAAGATTCCAGTTACCATTCGGATTACCAGCAAAAGATGATAGAGTTGGTGTGGCCTGTGTTACAGAACCAGGTCCCGGAGCAGGGAAGTCATCCGTTGCTCCAACATTGGTTGGCCTAAATGTACCTGTAACCAGTGTACCTGGCAAAACAGCTCCAGCATCGTTAAACGTGATATTAATACCGTTAATATCTGTTCCTCCTCCCGCATCAGACATCAACACTACATTGGTGCCAGAAGGTGATTGCAATAATATATCAATATCGCCAGGGAAAGTATGCGTTATTCCATTAATAGTAACTGAAGCTACAGTGACACCTACATGCGGTAAACCACTTACACTGATGGCTGATGGATAAGGGGTAGAAGGACCTGAATTAGGGATAGTGATGGTTCCGCTTGAGGAAACAGTACTTGAGCTGGGCACAGATAGTGTTGCAATTCCACCCGGACACAATGTAATAGCGGTTGGTGTCACAACCGGGGCTGCTGGTGTTGCATTCACGGTAGCCGTAGCTGTATTCGTACAACCGGTTGCAGTGATTGTTCCAGTTACAGTATACGTAGTATTAACGATCGGAGTAGCGGTAACAGTTGCACCTGTTGTTGCGCTTAATCCTGCAGCAGGTGACCAGCTGTATGTATTGGAAGTACCGGCAGCTGTAAGTGTAACTGGGCTGCACTGGTTATTTGGAGTAACAGTAATAGTAGGTCTTGGGTTAACAGTTACAGTAGCTGTAGCAGATCCCGGTGCAGCGCAAGAACCTAATGCTGCAGTGGCAGTATACGTGGTGGTTGCTGCAGGGCTTGCATATACAGTGCTGGCAAAAGTGCCGGCTGTATAAGGCACAGCTCCTGCCTGGTCAAGGAATAATCCTGTTACCGGTGTCCATCTTGCTGTACTTACTTCGAATGTTATACTCCAACTGGTAATAGACCCCGCATCGCCGCCAAACTGGTCCCTGATAAAGAGACCCCAGTTGCCGTTGGGATTACCTGTAAATGTTGCAAGAGTGGGATTCACCTGGGTAAATGAGCCAGGGCCCGGGGCAGGGAAATTATCCGGACCCGCTGTATTAGTTGGCCTGTAAGTTCCTGACACAATTGTTGCAGGTAAGCCTGTAGCTGCTGCATCACTGAATACAAGGTTGCCATTCACGATATCAGTACCACCGCCTGCATCCGACATCAAGATCACATTCGTTCCGGTTGGCGACTGAAGCATCATATCTATATCACTTGGGAAAGTATGAGAGATGCCATTGATATTGATGGAAGCAACCCTCACTCCAGTAGTTGGCAATCCACTAACTGTGATACTTGAAGGATATGGATTCGCATTACCGGATGTTGTGGCTGGTGCTCCTAAAGGAATCCTGATGATCCCGTTGTTGCTGTAGGTAGCCATCACCGGGGCAACAGTCAAAGGCTGGAATGCGCCAGCACATATTGTAGAAGTTGCGGGTGTAACAACAGGTGGTGCCGGTGTTCCCAGGACTGTTACAGTAGCTGAATTCTGACAACCAGTTGCTGTAATAGTTCCAGTAACTGTATATGTAGTTGTTGCGTTAGGGCTTGCAGTAACTGTTGCGCCGGTAGTTGCACTCAATGCCGTTGCCGGAGACCAGCTATAAGTATTTGAAGTGCCGCTTGCGGTGAGAACAACTGGTGCACAAAGACCGTTTGGTGCGACACTGATCGTTGGCAAAGGACTAACCGTTAACGTAACAGCATTAGAGTTGACAGCTGCACAAAAGTTGGTAGCTACACAACGATAACTATTACCGCTGAGAGCAATTCCCGGAACTGTAAGTGTCAGGGTAGCAGTAGTAACTCCTGAATAAGGAGGAGTATTAGTAAGATTAACAAAACCACTACCTGAATTCACCTGCCACTGGTATGTTGGTGTTGGTATACCAGTTGTGGCAACAGTAAAGGTTGCATTAGCACCCAGGCAAATAGCTGCATTGGCAGGCTGTGTTGTATAAGTCGGGGGAACACAGGGCAAATTACAATCTGAACCTGCAACTGTTATCTCATCAATAAAGGCACCCACACCGGTTACACTTGAGTCAGTTGCTCTGCGGAAACGGAAAACAACGGTTTGCCCGTTGGCAGATGCAGGCAGGTTAACTGTTGTGGTAACAAAACCACCCGAGTTACCTGTCCAGGCCGGCCGGCCGGCAATAGGGCTTCCGAAGTTGACACTGATAGTACCATTATATCCACCTGTTACAAAGGATCCACCCGCTGTAATAATATCCTGGAAAGGTCCGCCACCAATAGAAATTTCCAAAACCAACCCATCAAAATTATTTTCGAGGCTGTTACTTCTTCTGAATGTAATTTGAGCTGTTGGGGATACGATTGGAATCTGGCGGGTATCCAGCCATTCATCAGAGATGCACCCCGGGTTGTTTGTAAATACGGAATTGGGAGGGCTATCACTGGTTGTATTAATAGTAGCCCAGGCCAGTGATCCTGTACAGGTAGTGGCCGTTGTGGCTATCCAACTGGCAGGCAGGGCCGGAGCCGTTACTCCATCAAAATTCTCGCTGCAGGGTTGAGCGAAAATACCGGTAGTCACAAAAATGGAAAAAGCAGTAAGAAGAAAAGCATATAACTTTCTCATAAGCACAGTTTGGTGGTTGAAAATATTGACAGAACCCGTCTCAGGTTTCTGCGGGAAAGTTAGGAATTTTTTCCAGCGCAACAACATTTAAAAGGAAAATATTCAGCCTGATACACGCAGAAACCAGCAATCTTTTTTGCGGGTTATTAAATAGCCTGATCTGTCTTATTTAAAGCATGTCTGGTATCGTTTTTTTACTAACTTTTAACCGGTCACTATCTTTGTTTATCACTCCCGGAAGCCTTACCAATCTACATGTATAAAGAAAAAGACGGGCCCTTCCGGGTCCGCCTTTTTCTTTATGCCGGAATTTATATTACCGGGCAATTATGATACTAAAAGTCCTCTTAACTAAGGTATTACCTTCATCATTGTACAGGAAGAGCTGATAAACTCCCGCTGCCAGTGTTGAAAGATCAACCGGCACCACCCTGTCATAATACAAACCACTGAATGATTGCGTATTTACCAATTTCCCATCACTCGCATAAACCCTCATACCCATCCTGGTAAACAGATCTGATTTGATCCGGATACTGAACCTGCCGTCATTCGGGTTGGGATAAACAATGATCGAATTAGGCTGTGCCAGTGTTAAGTGACGTTCCGGGCATTCGTTTACCTGTATGGAGGTGGACTGTGCAGACGAACAACCAAAACTATTTGTGGCAGTAAAAGTAACTAAGGCAGCACCCACTCCTGCTAGCGAAGGGGTAAATACATTTCCCTGCATCCCGGTGCCGGACCAGCTTCCACCCGCAAATGATGTTGTCAGCGTAACAGCAGGATCGGATACACAAAGAGGTGCTACCGCCCCGATCGTAAAGACAGGTAATGGATACACAGTTAGTACGGCTGGATTGGAATTAGCCGTATTACAATTGCCGCTGACTACGCAACGGTAACGGTTACCATCCATTGCTGATGTTACAATGGTTAATGACAGTGTAGCGGTTGTTGCACCGGTTACATTGTTATAATTATTACCTCCGTCCGAGCTTACCTGCCACTGGTAGCCGGTAACGGCTCCTGAAGCTGTGATCGTAAACGTTGTTCCTATTCCCTGGCAAACAGCAGCTGAAGATGGCTGTGATGAAACAACAGCTGCAGCAAAAGTGCTTAACGTAGCAGCATTGGAGTTTAGTACCGGTCCGCAACTTGTAAGCACACAACGATATTGGTAAGTGTTCATATTTGCTGCAACTCCAGTTATGGTTAGTACAGCAGTGGTGGCACCCGAATAAGGGGCGCCATTTGTAATATCAGTAAACCCGCTACCAGTATTCACCTGCCACTGGTAACCGGTGGCCCCGGTTGCAGCTACTGAGAAGGTGGCATTACCCGTTGCACAAACAGTACTGTTGGCTGGTTGGGTATTAATCGTTGCAACCGCTGTTACGGTTAGTGTAACGCTATTCGAATTGACGGATGAGCAGGGATTCGTTATCACACAACGGTATTGATAACTATTCATTCCTGCTGTAACGCCGGTAATGGTAAGTGTAGCTGATGTTGCACCTCCGTATGGTGCAGCATTGGTGATATTCGCAAATCCGCTTCCCGTGTTTATCTGCCATTGGTAGCCGATAGCAGCCGTGCCGGTTGCAGCCACCGTATAAGTAGCTGTGTTACCAGAACAGGTTGTAACATCTGTTGGCTGTGTTGTAAACGTAGCCGGAGTACAGGCCACGCCAGGTAGTATCCTCGTGATGGTATCTGTAACCGACTGTAACGAACTCGATGCATTAAACAAGTTGGACTTAATTGCAACCGCAGGCTCAGTATTGAGAACGATATCATCTATATACCAGCCACCACCTGCAGGAGCGGTATTATCATCTGATGCAAAACGGAAACGGACCTTGATGCTTTGACCAGCATAAGAAGAAAGATCAATTAAGGTGCGTACAAAAGCTCCGCTATTACCGGTAAAAGCAGTTCTTGATGCCAGGGCACTTCCTGTTCCCAATGACCCGTTATACGGATTCAGTTTCATTTTTGATCCAAGATCACTCCAGCTTGTACCTCCATTCGTACTTACCTCAACAACACCACCATCCCAGCCATCTTCAGTATTATACCGGTGCCAGAAGCTAAGTGATGTATAAGATGAAGGAGTGGCATTTAATGTATAACTATTCGTTGTTGCTAATGACAGATCAGAAGTGCCTGTGGAATTCGGCGAGAAGAAAGCATTCGGTGAACTCTGGCTTTGAGTGGTTGATGCCGACCAAACAGTGGCATTGATCGAAGTAGCCGTCCAGGTTGCCGGGATAGCAGCAGTTGCCACCGGTTCATTTATGTGTTCAACCGGTGCAAAATAGGTTCCCGGGTTTACAGTAACCGTAAACGGAAAGGTTTGAGTCTGTCCTGTAGCCAGGTTAACCGGGCCAAAAGTGATGGTGCGGTTCCCGGCATTATAAGATCCTCCGCTAACATAAGTAACATTAGCAGGTAACGTATCTGTGATAAAGAAATTGGTAATAGGTGAACAAACACCAGCCGTTAGTTTATTGGTATAGGTAACATTTTGTCCTTCCTGTACCTGGGGTGCACTTTGAGTGATGGAGAATACCCCATTATCCACTGCAAAACTCGGAACCTGGTCTGTTACGCTGTTGGAAGAACCTTGTGAAGCGTTTCTTCCCATTCCTCTTTTGGCAAAAGCTCTCCAGATAGCACAGCTGTACTGAGCACCAAAAAATAATGTATCTGCTCTCAGGATAGCATTTCTTGCATCAATGAAACCGGGACTACAAGGCTGCAAACGCATACCTTCTGTTACCAGTTTAAAGGCAATTGCGTTACCACCTCCTGCTGCAGGATTAAAGAGATTTGGGTTGATACCAGCTTGTTGAATGATCTCCCAGGTCATTTCCCATAAGGCCGCACACCAGTATTCACCCCTGTCGTGTTGTTGGGCAGGCATTGTGGCTGAATATACTCTCGGGTTGATAGCAAGGTTGGTAGAGTACCGAAATGCACGGATTCCAAGGCCTGTTGTTGGTTGATTCAGGGCATAAGTACCAATACCACGTCCAATAGCTCCATCCCCAATACTGGCAGTAGCCCAGTTGGTGGTTACCATCA
>CALRSN020000070.1:0-8193 GCA_943370865.1 Bordetella parapertussis | reverse complement strand
GTGCGGTTGGTGTTTCTCACCAACCGCACGGTTACAGTACATTTGCTTACAGCTTTGCTTCACTTTAATTTTGAAATACCCCAATAGCTCATATTGTTGGTAAAAAACCATAAAGCGGCATTTCGCTTACCTGGGAGTGCCGGGACATTCCTTGCAAAATCACAATTTCACCGCTACAGATTTCTACCCGCAAAAAGAAGAAAATAGAGAACCCCGCCTTGCAGCAGCCATTCTATTCAACCTGGCATCTCTTAAAATATATGTAAAGTTTTGGTTTAAAATAGTATTCCAGGTCATAGAATTAATTTTAGAATCCTTTTATCATACGACCACCTATTATGTGCAATAAACTCTACACCTCCTTATTACTTTCATTAACCAGTATTTTCAGTTTTGGACAACAACTAATTATCAATGGAAAGGTTACAGATGAGCTAAATGCCCCGCTATTATCTGTAACAATAAGACTACAAAAAAGCGGTACCGGTACCATTTCAAACCAGGCAGGTTTTTTTAAGCTCAACCTAGCGCAACGCTTTCAGCAAGACACTGTTCTTTTTTCTTCGATAGGCTATACCTCAAAAAAAATAGCCGTCAGTGACTTATTGCCCGGCAAATTAAATTTTGTACAGTTAACAGGCAAGACACAGCTATTAGAGGAAGTAATTGTAAAACCAGTTGATCCGCTTACACTCATACAGGCTGCCATTCAGAATATTCCGGCTAATTATTTAAACATACCCCATATTACCAGTGGTTTTTACAGGATGAATACCAAAAAGGGAAATGAACACATTGCCTTGTCAGAAGCGGTGTTTGACATTTTAAACTATGGCTATGCCTCAGAAAAAGGAAACGATTTCAATTTAATCAAAAGCAGGTATATAAAAGACGATAAGGGGATTTATAACTTATCGATCGGAGCAACCCCTGAACAACTGTATGAGGCTGATATTATAAAAAAACTCAGTGCTTCAGATTTACTCAATAAAAAGGGATGAAAAAACCACCATTTCAAGCTAGTACATACCATTCAATTCAACAATGCTGATACTTATGTAATTGAATTTAACCAAAAGGATGACATAAAAGAATCCCTGTACACAGGTACTCTTTACATAGATGCTGAGAGTTTGGCAATTGTTGCACTAAATTACCGCAGAAGTGAAAAGGGCATTCAATATGCAAAAGTTGGGAATGCCTCTACGAGGACTTTAATGAAACTAATGGGTATTGATATCGACATGATCAATGAAAGTAGTTTTGTATCGTATCAAAAATATAATGGCAAATGGGTACTTTCAAACGTAAAAAGCAACACAGCCCTGCATTGCAAAAGCAACAGGGCATTTTACGACTTCCCTGCAAAAATACAATTTGATTATGTTGTAACAGGCATTGACACTGCAAACATCCAGGCATTCACTACAAAAGAAACGCTGGGGAATAAAAAACTAATAGAATTTCAAAAAAACGATAGCCAGGCAGATTTCTGGAAGGACTATACTATTATTCTCTCTGACTATAACCCGGACAGCATAGCAAAAAATATTATTGCCAAAAACGAATCTTTCAATCTCAAAAAACAAGTAGCGGCAAAATTAAAAAGATTTCCGAAAGACAAATCCGTCCGGATTGATTCTATACTAAGTTTCTTTTACCAGAAAGGGGGGTTTAATGGCAGCGTTTTAATAAAGAAAGATGGTAAGACTATACTTTCAAAAGGCTATGGCTTAGCTGACAAAGAAAACAATACGGCCGCTTCCGAAACTACACAATTCAGAATTGGTTCACTTACAAAAACATTTACTTCGTTATTAATTATGCAGTTGGTTGCAGAAAATAAATTATCGCTCCATGATACGATTGGGAAATTCCTGCCTGCATTTGTACACAAGAATATCACAATACAGCAATTATTAACGCATACATCAGGCATCCCAAGTTATACCAATGATATGGAAAAGATGTTGAGTGTAATGCAAAAGGAACAAAGCCTTAAAGAAATTGTTTCTGCCTTATGCAGCGAACCTTTAGAATTTGCAAGTGGCAGTCAATTTCACTACAGTAATTCGGGCTATACTGTACTTGCCGGTATTATTGAAGCTATTACTGGACAGGAATACGGACAGGTACTGAATGAGAAAATATTCGTTCCGTTATCTATGAACCAAACAGCATTTGGAACAAACCCAACAAACTCAAAAGGATACTTTTTAGGGGGTATAGAACCCGGTTATATCATTAAAAACACAGCCGGGGCAGGTGGTATCATCAGTACAACGGCTGATTTATTAAAGTGGGATAACGCACTTACAACTGACAAGTTAATTTCTCAAACCATATTAAGCCAGGCATTTTTGCCAAGAGCAGCTTACGATGACTGGGATGCCGATTATGGTTTTGGGTGGATGATTGATAAAAAAATGTTTGGGCAGTCTAAGTCACATAAAATAATTTATCACCCGGGCACAGACATTGGTTATTACTCCATGTTCGTTCGCCAGCCCGATGCAGACAATCTTATTATTATGCTTAGCAATAACGGCGACTTTCCAAGGTTTGATTTGACAGACTTACTACTAGATGAACTTAATTAGCGCAATTTCCAGCTCTGCCAAACTTCCAGTTTCGCAGCTATATTATATCGCCTTTGGCGAATACGATATCCTCCAAAATTGGTTAAAACCAATCTTACATCATTTCCAAACACATACCCCACGGTTTAAACCACGAGCTGTTAAATACAATCGGGCACCAGAACTGTTTCACCGATTCCTGCTTCGCAGGGTAAATTGGTCCCGGCAAAGCAAATTAAAAATGTCTTGCCGGTAAAGAAAGAGTACATTTAAAGAAATGTTCTTCTATGCCCAACGATACACCTGGCCAGGGCTCTTCCACCGGACTTAGAAATTCAGGGATAGAAGTTATCGGAGAACTACCGTGGGGCTCTCATTTTTGTAATTTTTTTGAATCGAAAGAAGACCTGTTACAAATACTCGTTCCTTATTTCAAGGCCGGGTTAATCAATAATGAATTTTGTCTCTGGATAACCTCAGATCCTGTCACTGTGTCAATCGCTACCCAAGCATTGCGAAAGGAAATTGCTGATTTTGATACATATGAAAAAAGGGAACAGATCGTAATACTTTCCCATGCTGACTGGTATTTGAAGGATAATACATTTGTACCGGACATTGTTATCAATGGCTGGTATGAAAAACTTGGAAAATCGTTGCATAATGGATTTGACGGCATGCGTGTAAGTGGTAACGAGTCCTGGTTAGACCGGGACGTTTGGAAGAATTTCATTGACTATGAGCGAAACCTGAATAACAGTCTCAAAGATCAGCGGATGATCGTTCTTTGCACCTACCCGCTTGACAAATGTGATGCGCAGGCAGTATTTGATGTATCGCAGGTACACGAGATAGCTGTAACAAAAAGAAAAGGCCATTGGGAAATTGTGGAAGTACCGGCCATTAAACAAACAAAATCACAACTGGCCCTGGATAAAAAAAACTGGAAGATAAAGTAGCAGAACGTACAAAAGAACTTACAGTTATCAATGCAAAATTGATACAAGAGATAGAACAGCACAAAATCACCCAGGATACACTGTTAAGAACCGAAGCCAATCTCCGTACAATATTTGACTCTACAGATACGGCTTACCTGTTACTTGAACCCGACTTGTCAATACTTCTTTTTAACCACCGGGCAGCCGATTATGTCAGAAAGGTATTTTACTGGAACCTGAAAGCAGGAGACAATATGCATGATTTTCTTACAGCAGACAGGAAAATCCTTTTTGCAGACAGGGTGAAGAGAGCTGTCAAAGGAGAACAAATAACGTTTGAAACCAGGTATGATCTTGACAATAAATCCTCCTTATGGTATGATATAAGACTTTTCCCCATTCCCAATGTTGATAAAGATATATTTGGTCTTGTGCTTGCCTGTACAGATATCACAGAAAGAAAGCAGTTAGAAAACCAGCTTGAAAGAGAGAGACTGGAAAAGCAATTGGAGATCACCAATGCTGTTATAACGGCAGAAGAAAACGAACGCCAGGAAATCGGCCGTGAATTGCATGATAATATCCAGCAGATATTAGTCAGCAGCCGCTTGTTTCTTTCTATGGTCAAAAAAAATGACATCTCTGAATCAGGCTATTCATACCTGCAACAAACAAACCAGATGATTTGGTCTGCGATCACTGAGATCAGAAATTTGTCGCATTCGATGATTGCCCCGTTCCTGGAGAAAACCACCCTGAAGGAGGCCATCGAAAACCTTATCTCCAACACAACGGGTGCCAGCGGAATAAAGATTACAATGGAAACCACCGGGCTGGATGAGGAGAAGCTATCTGAAAAGCTCCGGCTTACTGTCTACCGCATTATCCAAGAGCAGTTCAATAATATTCTTAAATACTCAAAAGCCTCCCTGGTATTGCTGACAATTGTCCAGGATAATGAGAACTTAGCACTGATAATAAAAGATAACGGAACAGGCTTTGACATGTCAAAAAAAACAGCAGGTATCGGGCTTATGAATATCAAAGCAAGGGCTTCTCTTTTTAACGGGGAAGTTTCGATCCATTCTTCACCCGGACAGGGCTTTGAGTTGAATGTTATGATGAAGCTTATATAATTTTCTATGCTGTTTTTCGTTCGTTTAAAACGATACACTTCTAAGCTCTCCAAAACTTCCAGCTTCGAAACTGTAGTATAACCTCCCCCGTAGTCCACGTCGATGGACTATGGTCTATTGTCTATGCACTCTTTTATGCAGCTTTTTGCGGCGCCTTGTATCTCTACAAAACCTGTGAATTATATAAAGATTGGAGATAATCGTATAATTCCTTCCCTTGTTTAAAATACCAACTTTGTGTTTTCAAATCTCTATGAAAATAATAAGCCATGGAAAATAAAGGAATCGAAAAAGGGATTGTGTACAATATTAATGACATCATCGATTATGTACCGGATTCAATCGTCAGCAAAACCATACTGAAAAAATTAACCGGGGTTATTGACCTGGCTTCTTATGATTCAGGAAAGGAACTGGTCAGTAAGGTATATCCATTTGATACGTTCGTGATGCTGCTCGAAGGCACAGCGGCCATCTCACTCAATAAAACACTCAATACCATTATTGCCTTCCAGAGTATTATCATACCGGCCCACCAGAACTATGTCATTTCAGCAGTGGACCGTTTTAAACTACTCACCGTTACCATTAAAAGCGGGTATGAAAGTAGTTAAGGCAGCGTTTACACACTGCCTTATTTGTATGCGATGATGCAAACTGAATTTTTTAGTACAGCTTAATCCTTTGCTATCTTATTATAACTCGCCACCAATCCCCGTATCAGCGAGGAGCTGAATCCCTGGTGTTCCATTTCATTCAGTCCTGCAATGGTACATCCTTTGGGCGTGGTTACTTTATCAATTTCATGTTCCGGGTGAGAACCTTTGTCCAGTAATAATTGTGCGGCACCTTTCACTGTTTGTGATGCGATCAGTGTGGCGGTGGCGGCATCAAAACCAATTTCAATACCGCCCTGTATATTGGCCCGGATATACCGCATGGCATAGGCCGTGCCACAGGCGCCTAATACCGTAGCGGCATCCATCAGTTTCTCATCGATCATTACGGTACGGCCAAGCTGGTCAAACAACTGCACGATATAATCCACCTGCTTCGCTGTTGCGCCTGCATGCGCCAGGCAGGTCATGCTTTGCTGGATTGCGATAGCTGTATTCGGCATCGCCCTGATCACCGGCACCGGTTTGCCGATCGCTTTTTGTAATTGTTCGATCCAGGCACCCGTGATCACCGATACCACGATATGTTTCTTCGGGTCCAGCACCGGTTTGATCTCTTTAATGATATCTGCATAGTTATACGGCTTCACCGCCAGGATGATCACTTCACTGTCTTTCACCGCTTTTTTATTATCACTGTGCACACTGCAGCCTCTTTCTGCAAAACGGCTGAGTGCAGCTAAATTGCGGCGGGTGACAGACAGTTCCACCGGCCGGCTGAATTCACTCATGATCAGTCCGTCTGCAATCGATGCTCCCAGGTTGCCTCCACCGATAATGGCGATCTTCTTACTCATATATCATTTTTTGTAAAGATACATTTTGGCGTTCAACCTTCCTTGTTGAATCATTGAACCGCTTATTGACCTGCTGCATGAACAAAAAAAGAAATAATTTTTTTATTCCGCAATCTGCGAACACTTGTTCCCCGTACCTGTTGTTCTACATCTATTAAACCAAAAAAAATGATCATGCAAAAAAGATTTTTTTCTGTAGTGGCAGCAACCTGCCTCTCTGCATTTGTATTTACCGCCTGTAATAATGAAGCCAAGGAAGAAGAAAAAATGGCTGACACTACTACTGCAACCACTGAAGCCAAACCGATGGAAGAAGCAGGTGTAATGGTGGGTGGTGCCAATATGGTACCTTCTAAAGATATCGTGGATAATGCTGCTGCTTCCGCAGACCATACCACGCTGGTAGCCGCTGTAAAAGCAGCCGGTTTAGTGGAAACATTAAAAGGCGCTGGTCCTTTCACTGTATTTGCCCCGACAAACGAAGCATTTGCAAAATTGCCTGCAGGCACTGTTGATAACCTGCTAAAGCCTGAAATGAAAGGTGATCTTACCAGCATCCTTACTTATCATGTGGTTTCTGGTGCTTTCAAAGCCGCTGACCTGAAAGACGGGCAGAAGATCAAAACCGTGCAGGGTGCTGAACTGACCGTATCCATCAAAGATGGTAAAGTAATGATCGATGGTGCTACAGTAACGATTCCTGATGTGATCTCCAGCAACGGTGTGACACACGTTATTGATGCCGTGGTAACACCGAAGAAATAATCATTTTCATTGTTGTTGCGAATACAGAACAGGGAGTATCCGGGGAAACCGGGATGCTCCTTTTGTTTTAGTAGTAAGCTTTTCGCTGCAGGTAGTTCGTTACATAATCTTTCACACCGGCTTCTAATGAAAAGAAAGGCTGATTATATCCGGCAGCCTGCAGTTTACTCATATCTGCTTCGGTGAAGTATTGATACTTATCGCGGATATCTTCCGGTGTATCGATGTATTCTATTTGCGGGGCTAATCCAAGACTGGTAAAAATGGCGGTAACCTGGTCGTTAAAGGTTCTTGCTTTACCGGTTCCCACATTATATAAACCGGGTGCTGGTTTATTTTCCAGCAGCCAGTAACAAACGGCGGCCACATCTTCCACATAAATAAAATCACGGAGCTGCTCTCCGTCTTTGAATTCCGGTTTGTGCGAACGGAACAATTTTACCTTACCTGTTTTCTTTATTTGATTATACGCATGAAAGATCACACTGGCCATTCTTCCTTTGTGGTATTCGTTGGGACCATACACATTGAAGAATTTTACTCCCGCCCAGAAAGGTGGTTGCTTGTCCTGTTGCAATGCCCATTTATCAAATTCATTTTTGGAAACGCCATAAGGATTGAGCGGTTGCAACTGGTCAACAATTGCATGATCATCTTTATATCCCAGTTCGCCGCTGCCGTATGTAGCTGCTGAAGAAGCATAGATCAGCGGGATAGTATTGGCGACACAGTAGTTCCAGATATCTTTTGAATACTGCACATTCAGTCTTTCATGAATGGAATAATCAAACTCCGTAGTGTCTGTTCTTGCACCAAGGTGGTAAACAGCATCAACCTGCTGACCGGTTGATTGTAACCAGCTGAACAATTCTTCCCGTTCAACTTTGGCCGTAAATGATTTGCTGTCGAAGTTGAACCATTTGTCTTCTTCGCTGAAATCATCCACGATGATGATATTGGTAAATCCTTTCTTATTGAGGTAACCGAGCATATAACTGCCGATAAAACCTGCTGCTCCTGTAAGTAAAATAACTGATTGACGATCCATGTAGCTGAACTTAAAGTATGTATTTGATAGCGGCAAAAAGAATGAACAGTAAAACGGTCATGATCAGCATCCCGGTACTGTTACTGAGATTTTCTTCTACCAGCACAGAAAATTTCTCTTTGGAGAATAATTTACGCCATGCTGCCCCGATATAATTGAAAAAACCACCCGTGATAAAATCAATAAACCGGTTCATTACGATCAGATTGAACTTAAAGCCGCACCCGCTTCTTCTTTGGATAAATAATTT
>CALRSN020000069.1:0-8259 GCA_943370865.1 Bordetella parapertussis | reverse complement strand
TCTTTGCGGCCAATTCAAAAGACATCAAGATCGGTGACAGCGATGATAAAGTGGTATCCGTACTTCGTAAAAATGCCAAAGACGCCTTCGATAATACCTTCCGTGTATTGAATAATCGTATCGACCAGTTTGGCGTGGCACAACCTTCTATCAGCCCTAACCCTGACCGTGGAATTATCACGGTTGAACTGCCCGGTATCAAAGACAAGGAAAGGGTAAGAAAATTATTACAGGCAACTGCTAACCTGGAATTCTGGGAAACCTACCGGCCGGATGAGCTGCAACCCGCCATCGCTAAATCAGTCGTTGACTATAATAATTTTATTAAAGGCATTAAGACAGACAGTGCCGCCACAACAGCAACTGATTCCGTTCCGCCTGTTGCAAAGACTCCTGTTGATGATTCTGTGAAAGATAAATTATCCGAACAAGTAGGAATTGATTCACCAGCTACTGCAGAAACAGTAAAAAGAGATGAAGGCAAACCCGGCTTAGATAAATTGATCCAGTTTAATATCCCGATCGCCGGGGGAATCGGCTTGGTGAATGCTGATAAAGACTCTGCTGAAGTAAGGAAAATACTGATGTCCGAACTTATCCGTAAAAATTTCCCGCCAGATGTCCGTTTTGCTTTTGGTGTTCCTACTAAAGCAGATAAGAAACTCGTTCCCCTTTATGTTTTAAAAACATATAACAGGGATAAAGCACCGCTTGGTGGTGATGCTGTTGAACAAACCAGCCAGGATTATGATAATGCAAAGCCCATTGTTAAGATGAGTCTTAACGAAACCGGAACTGGTAAATGGGGAGAATTGACAGAAAAAAGTAACAAACTAAGTATCCCTATTGCCATTGTACTGGATGGGATTGTTTATTCTGCACCAATCGCACAGGGCAAATTAGGATCAGAGTCTCAAATCACCGGCGACTTCACCGTACTGGAAGCACAGGACCTGGCGAATATCCTGAAGTCTGGTAAATTATCAGCGCCAGCGAAAATTGTACAGGACCAGGAAGTGGGACCTACACTGGGTAAAGAAGCGATCAATGGTGGAGCCAAGGCTTTCTTCATCTCCTTTATTGTGATCTTCCTGCTGATGCTCATCTATTATAATACCAGCGGCTGGATCGCTAATATTGCCCTGATCTTAAACCTGCTGTTTACTGTGGGTGTATTGACAGGACTTGGTGCTACCTTAACCGCACCGGGTATCGCCGGTTTGGTACTGACCATCGGTATGGCCGTGGATACCAATGTAATCATTTACGAACGTATCAAAGAAGAATTGACAAAAGGCAAAGGATATATCCCAGCTATCAATGAAGGGTATAAACGTTCCTTACCGCCTGTACTGGATGGTCACATCACGATCCTGTTAACAGCCGTTATTCTTTATTACTTCGGGTTAGGACCCGTGAAAGGTTTTGCCACCACGCAGATCCTCGGTATCCTTTTATCCCTGTTCTGTGGTATCCTCGTGAGCCGCTGGATCAGCGATATCTTTACCAATAAGAAACGTCACCTGCAATATTTCACCGGTATCAGCCGCAAAGTATTCCAGCATGCTAAATTCAAATTCATTGAATACAGGAAGATCGCTTATGGAATATCCTTTGTGATACTCGGATTAGGTATCGCTTCCTTCTTCAACGGTTTTGATTATGGTGTGGAATTTAACGGGGGACGCAGTTATACCGTTCGGTTCGACAATAAAGTGGATGTAGAGAAAGTTCGTGAAGAACTGAAAACGGCGTTTAAAGGAGAAAGCCCGGTCATTAAAACCATCGGTGATACAAGAACTCTCGATATTACAACCGCCTACCTGATCGATGAGACCAACCAGACATCCGGACAGAATGTAGACTCGGTGGTAATGACCACCTTAATGACAGGTTTGAAGGATCACCTTCCTGCCGGTCTCACCTACGAAGATTTCGCCAACAGTACGAAATACAAGATCGCCTCTAAGAAAGTATTACCCACTATCTCGGACGACCTGAAGAAAGGAGCTGTGAAAGCGACCTTGTTTGCATTGCTCGCTATCTTCCTCTATATCTTTATCCGTTTCCGCGACTGGAGATATTCACTGGGTACCATCGTTGCCTTGCTGCACGACGTATTGGTAACCCTGATCGTATTCTCTTTTGCAAGGGCCATTGTACCGTTCCCGCTGGAAATTGACCAGCACTTTATCGCAGCGGTATTGACGGTGATCGGTTTCTCAATGAATGATACCGTGATCGTGTTTGACCGGATCCGGGAAGACAGGAAACTGTATCCTTCTGCGGCATTGGCCGATACCATCAACAGGGCGATCAATGAGACCCTGAGCCGTACCATCATGACATCACTGACGGTATTCTTAACCATCCTGATCCTCTTCATCTTTGGTGGTGAGGTAACAAGAGGTTTCGCCTTTGCGATGCTGATCGGTGTTATCACCGGTACCTACTCTTCTATCTTTGTGGCAGCACCTATCCTGGTTGACTTAGGTACACCAAAAGGAAAGAAAACAGCAGTAGCTGCAAAGCCTGCTGAAACAAAAGCATAATAAAAGAATCGTTATAGTAAAAGCCTGTTCTTAATGAACAGGCTTTTTTATTTACCGGCATGATCAAAATAAAAAAGCTTCCGGGAAGGAAGCTTATGATTTGTCAGAAGTCTTAATTGTTATACCGCAAAACTGGTTCCGCAGCCACAGGTGCTGCTGGCATTGGGGTTCTTGAATGTGAAGCCGCGGTTATTCAATCCATCCTGCCAGTCCACCAGCATACCGTAGAGATATATCTGGTGAGCTTTGTCCATCACACAACTGATCCCTTCCACGTCAAAGGTCATATCATTATCCGTTTGCTGGTCGAAGCCGAGCACATAGGTCATGCCGGAGCAGCCGCCGCCTTTTACTCCCACTCTTAATACCTGGGTGGTATCAAAATTATCTGCCGCCATCAGTTTCCTGATCTCTGCCACAGCGCCTGCTGTCAGTGTTACCGGGTTGGTCATTGTCATTTCCATACTGCAAAAATAACCAATGATTCCAAGGAAAAGAAGCCCCCGGTTTCCGGGTTCAGGAATTTTAACGGTTGGCCCGCTGACAGCCATCACTTGCCACTCGCCTTTCCTTCCCTATTTTTGCTGCAACACAAATACATTTCCTATGGATCTGAACATGATCACTTTTTTGACCGCCATCGTTGCCTTGCTGATTGCCCTCTACAGTTTCTACCTCGTGAATGAATTAAAAAAGAAAAAAGCCAGCAGTGAACCGGCTGATGGATTTACCAGCCGCCCATTACAATTACAAGCCTATGAAAGATTAGTAATGCTGGCCGAACGCATTGCCATTCCCAACTTAGTAAGCCGTGCCAACCAGCCCGGACTCGATGCCAGGCAAATGCAACGCCTGCTGATCGACAGTATCAAACAGGAATACGAGTACAATACCACGCAGCAGATCTACGTGAGCCCCACTGCCTGGGAAGCCGTCAAAAACCTGAAAGACCAGAATATGCTGATCATAAACCAGGTGGGTGCCAGCTTACCGGCCGAAGCCAGTGGCCTGGATATGAACCGGCGTTTATTAGAATTCATGATGGCCAGTAAGAAAGGGGCTTTGCATGAGATCGTCATGGAAGCATTGAATTTTGAAGCGAAGAAGATGATGAGGTGAGGAAGAAAGTCCATAGACCATGGACAAAATAAACAGTATGGAAGAGAAGAAAATATACACCGACAGCGGTATCGAAATAAAATCGCTTTATACGGGAGAAGGAGCTGAACTACCCGGACAATTTCCGTTCACCCGGGGTGTGCAGCCCGATATGTACCGCGGCAAACTCTGGACCATGCGCCAGTATGCCGGTTTCTCCACGGCAGAAGAAAGTAATAAACGTTATCACTATCTGTTATCACAGGGTGTCAGCGGTCTGAGTGTGGCTTTTGATCTTCCTACACAAATTGGTTACGACAGTGACCATGCTTTATCCGAAGGCGAAGTGGGAAAAGTGGGTGTGGCAATTGACAGTATTGAAGATATCCAGACCCTGTTCAACGGCATTAAACTCGAAGAGGTCAGTACCTCCATGACCATTAATGCAACAGGATTTATTCTGCTCTCTTTTTATGTGGCACTGGCCAAACAACAGGGTGCTGACCTGAAAAAAATTTCCGGCACCATACAAAATGATATTCTAAAAGAATATGCGGCAAGGGGAACTTATATCTATCCGCCCAAACCTTCCATGCGCATCATCACCGATATCTTTGAATGGTGCAGCAAGGAAGTGCCGAAATGGAATACCATTTCTATTTCCGGTTATCATATCCGGGAAGCCGGTTCCACAGCCGTACAGGAAATTGCATTTACGCTCAGTAATGGTAAAGCCTACGTGGAAGCAGCGTTGAAAAAAGGATTAGATATTAATGTATTTGGCAAACGCCTCTCCTTCTTCTTCAATGCCCATAATAATTTGTTTGAAGAAGTGGCGAAGTTCAGGGCCGCCAGGAGAATGTGGGCCAAAATGATGAAAGACCTTGGTGCCACCGATGAAAAAGCAATGATGCTCCGCTTTCATACCCAAACCGGCGGCAGCACACTGACAGCACAACAACCACTCAATAATATCTCCAGGGTAACGATACAAACTTTAGCTGCTGTATTGGGGGGCACACAATCTTTACATACCAATGGCTATGATGAAGCATTGAGCTTACCCACCGAAGAAGCGGCAAGGATCGCTTTGCGTACACAGCAGATCGTGGCTTTTGAAAGTGGTGCACCGGATACCGTTGATCCGTTAGCCGGTTCTTATTTCATAGAAAGCTTAACCAGCGAAGTGGAAGCTGCCGCCTGGCAACTGATCCAGAAAATTGATGCCATGGGTGGCAGTGTATCCGCGATTGAGCAGGGCTTTATACAGGATGAGATTGCCCGCAGTGCTTACGAATACCAGCGCAATATCGAGACCGGTGAAAAGATCATTGTCGGCGTTAATAAATTCCAGGTGAACAATGAAGCACATATACCCGTGATGCGGGTGGATGACAGTATCCGCACGGTGCAGGTGGAAAAATTAAACCGCCTGAAAAATAACCGGGATCATGCCAAAGTGGACCAGTGCCTGCAGGAACTGAATGACCGTGCCGTGAGTGGTGAAAACATTATGCCCGCCGTGGTGGATGCGGTGGAAAATAAATGTACGCTGGGTGAGATCGCTGATACCTTCCGGGAAATTTTTGGTGAGTACAAATAATGATCCCGGATCATACATAAACAAAAGGGGTGATGAATTTTATTTCATCACCCCTTTTTAATAGCTGGTGTTCTTTTATATATATTTTGGTTTGCCGTTCTTACATCCACTTGCTGAGAAACCGGTTGAACTCATGCCGCATTTCATTGATCACTTTTTCCAGGTCCTGGTATTCATCCGCTAATTCTTTTTCAATACCCAGTCGTTCTGTTTCCACCCGGCCTCCATGCGTTGAGCTTTGTACACTCAGCTCATGCACATGACTTTTTATTTTATGTTTCAGGGCACTGATATTGTTTTGCTGTACTAAAAACTGGTTTTGAAAATGCTCAATATCCTGGCGGGCTTCAAAACTGCTATTCTTCGCTGCCACTTCCACTAATCGTTTTTCCAGGATATCAATATCTTCTTTATAAAAATTCAATCCCCGCAGCGCTTCGTCGTGCAGGTTCTCCATTTTGGTGATACTTGTGTAGCTCATGATTGATAAGTTTTATCCGAAGCTAGTACCTGTACCAAATTGTCCCTATGATTAATATCAGCAAAAAAGAGCTTACTGCCTGATTTTCCTCCTGCCCGCAAACTAAAAAGCATCCCGCTAAGGATGCTTCAATACTATAATAAATCTGCAACTTTCAAGTCCTAACTACCAATTACCAACCACCAATTCCTAACTATCCCTTCTTACTCTCCTTCGCCCACGCATCTTTCAATCCCACCGTCCGGTTAAAGATCACAGCACTCGGGCTGCTGTCCCTGTCAAGGCAGAAATAACCTTTGCGCAGGAACTGGTAGCGTTCATCAAACTTCGCTGTCTTTAAGGCAGGTTCTGCAAACGCTGTTGTGACTACTTTCAACGAATCAGGATTCAGGTAATCTTTAAAATCACCTTCTTCATCCGTCGGGTCTTCCACTTTGAACAGGCGGTCATACTCTCTTACTTCCACGTTGATTGCATGCTTCAGGCTCACCCAGTGCAGCGTACCTTTTACATGGATGCCCGATGTATCATGCCCGCTTTTACTTTCAGGAATATACTTACAATGCAGTTCTGTTACTTTGCCATCCGCATCTTTGATCACTTCATTGCATTGAATGATATATGCACTTTTCAAACACACCATTTGCCCGGGGGCTAAGCGGAAATATTTCTTCGGCGGGTTCTCCATAAAATCTTCCCGTTCGATATACAGTTCATTCGAGAACGGAATATCCCGCATCCCGCTGTTCGGGTCTTCCGGGTTATTCTCGCTGGTCAGTATCTCTTCATCACCGGTATAATTGGTAATAACCACTTTCACCGGGTCAAACACCACCATTCTTCTTAATGCGATCCGGTTCAAATGTTCCCGCACAAAAAATTCCAGCAAACCAATATCCACCGTGTTCTCTCTTTTCGCAATACCGATCCGGTCACAAAATTCACGGACAGCTTCCGGCGTATAACCCCGGCGGCGCATGCCACTGATCGTCGGCATCCGCGGATCATCCCAACCCACCACATGTTTCTCATTCACTAGTTGCAGCAGTTTTCGTTTGCTGGTCACGGTATAGTTCAGGTTGCGGCGGGCAAACTCGTATTGGTGCGAAGGATAGATAGCTAATTTTTCGATCAGCCAGTCATACAATTCCCGGTGCGGCACAAACTCCAGCGTACAAATAGAGTGAGTGATATTCTCGATGCTGTCGCTTTGCCCGTGGGCAAAATCATACATCGGGTAAATGCACCATTTATCACCCGTGCGGTGGTGATGGGCATGTTTGATGCGGTACAGGATGGGGTCCCGCATCAGCATATTGATATGCCCCATATCTATTTTGGCCCGCAGGGTGCGGCTGCCATCAGGAAATGCACCGGCCTTCATTTTGGCAAACAGTTCCAGGTTCTCTTCCACGGAGCGGTTGCGGTAGGGACTGTCTTTGCCCGGCTCGGTAGGTGTGCCCTTCATCGCTGCTATTTCTTCAGACGTACTGTCATCCACATAGGCCAGGTTCTTATTGATCAGCGCCACGGCGAATTCATACAGCTTGTCAAAATAATCCGAAGCATAGAGTTCATGTTTCCAGGTAAAGCCGAGCCAGCGGATATCATCCTTGATGCTTTCCACGTATTCGGTTTCTTCCGTCACGGGGTTGGTATCATCAAACCGAAGGTTGGTATAGCCGGGGTATTTTTTAGTGAGCCCGAAATTGAGACAGATGCTGCTGGCATGACCGATATGCAGGTAGCCATTCGGTTCCGGCGGAAAACGGGTAATGATCTGCTGGTACCTGCCGGCCTGCAGGTCTTCTTCAATGATCTCCTCAAGGAAATTGAGGCTGCGTTCTTCTTTATTAATTGCTTCTGCCATAGGCCAGCGAAGATACGAAACGAAGGCCGAAGGCGGATATGAGAAACGGCTGTAAAAACTGGGATTTTAAGGGGTTAGCCGGCTGTTAACCCTGAGCAGCTTACACTGAGCGAAGTCGAAGTACCGAGGTAAAATCTCTACTTGCACCTGCTTTGAACCGATTAGCAGCATCTGGTTCAGGACACCACCAAAAATTCCGTCTTTAAACGGCATAAATTTATGTGTTAGCGGTAATTTTATGAAACTAAAACAGACTGCAAATCCAAATAGCTTAAATGGGAAAAAATCAATTAATAACGAACACGCTGACTTTGTTTTTTCTAATCTTGATTTGCCTTCTCTTAACCCAAACATCTTACTCCCAAAAAATCATTACGCTTAAAAAAGTAAATAATTCCTATAAAATACAATGTAAAGTTAATGACATTCCAATGGAATTCATTTTTGACACCGGAGCTTCTGATGTTACGATTTCATTGACGGAGGCCCTTTTTCTATTCAAACAGGGCTTATTGAAAGAATATGAAATAAAAGAAAATGTAAAATATAAGATTGCGAATGGCGATATTATAGAGGGTACTAAAATAATACTTCGTGAAGTTATTGTTGATGATATTGTCTTAGAGAATATCGAGGCCAGTGTAGTGCATAACTC
>CALRSN020000068.1:0-8332 GCA_943370865.1 Bordetella parapertussis | reverse complement strand
AATGGTGACGGCCTCAGATTTTACAGCCCAGTTAGAAGGAATGATCAGCTTGGTGCCGCCGAAGATTGTCGTGAGTTCAAGTACAGCTGTTCCTTTAATATCTGCTTGTGAAAGGTTGAGTTCAGTGCCCCCGAATACATTGACAATGTCGCCGCCTTTAAAATCTTTACAAAGAATATTCTTTTTAGAGCCGCTGAAAATACAGGTGCTGTCAACATAATCATCCTGGGTAAACGTTTCCTGCTGGCAACTTGAAAGCGGGTCGCTGGTATCAGTACCATTATTTTTTTTTCTGCCAGACCACCCGTTCCTGTCACTGCCTGATTTTTGTTGGGAACGGACTATGAAAAATAAACCGACAACGATCAGGATGACGGGCCATATATGGCGGCGCAGGTCGCCATGTAAGAAATAATCATTGGCCAGGAAAGTACCGCCTACCAGCAATAAAACAAACCAGGCCATTCCCTGGAAGCGGTGACGGAAACCAATGAACAGACCCAGCACAATCAACAGCATCTGCCAGCTGAAAACCCAACGGGGGAAATCAGGAATATAACTTCTCATCAACGCAACGATACCTATCAGTAATAATAATACACCTGTCCAGATATGGCCACTGCGATGGTGGCGTTCCATCCTCATTTCCCAGCGCATCTTTCTTTCCTCCATTCTTTTTTCAAATTCTTCTCGCATGGTTTAAATTTTAATCAAAACTAACCGCTAAAAGCATACTGGTCAACAGCAGATGGGTACTGAGCTGCCACAAGTCGGTGAACGGGGGAAAATGCCCGGTCAGTAACGGGCAAAAAAAATCCCTGTACCAGTATTACCTGCCACAGGGCAATTCGATCAATTATATTTTATGGGCTATTGTTTGTTGAACCTGATCTTCTGGCCGCTTAAATTGCCAAAATACATTCCTTTAGGAAGCAGCCTTGTATCTGCTACCGATATACCTTCAGTACTGCTTTTTTGAAGCGGCAATTCCCATTGGCGCAGGTGGATATCTGTAACAAAAAATGTTTTTTGGTTGGTACTGTTACTTACAAATATATAATCTGTGGCGGGATTGGGATAAATAGCAGGAGTAATGCCATTAAACCGGACATTAATTGTTTCTGTATAGATCTTCCGGCCTGTAGGATAAGATATTTCTATACGATAACTGTAGTTCCCTTTGTCTGTCAGCAAATCATCATAGCTGTATCTTTTGTTATCATTACCGGACTTCATATCAAACCGTGCAATATCGATCCATTTCTGGTTCACTGTATCTGACCGCTGGAGTATAATATATTCGTCATTCTCTTCACTTTCAGTAAACCATTCAAGGCGGGCCGAATTATTTTTTAACGCTGAATAAAAGGAAAGAATATTCGTATGAAAAACCCTGCCGGGAGGATAAATCCCCGCTTTGGCTGTTCCACAAAAAAATAAATTGAAAAAAGCCAGGCAGATAAACAACGAAAGTGAATATTTCCTGGTGGCAGAAAAAATTAATTTCATGAGTTGGTCCGGATTAGAGATATTAAAAGTAGAAAATAAGATCGGCTGCTGCAACCCCCACAGATTTTAATTTTGGGAAATAGGTGTTTTGTTTATCTTTCAATTAAATTCTATTATATGCTCCAGCCAAAGCTAACTGCTCTTATTATCAGTTTGTTATGTACGGGATTATTAGCTCAGTCACAGGAAAAAAAGGGCCCCAAAAAATGGGATGTCAGTAACCCCGAAGGGCCTTATAAAGAGGTGTCTTTTACAGTTTCTGAAGGAACCTGGATGAACCTTGATATGTCGCCCGATGGTAAGGAAATTGTATTTGACCTGCTGGGAGATATTTACAGTATTCCTGCTGCCGGGGGCGAAGCCAAAGTGCTGAGAGGGGGGCATGCATTTGAAGTACAGCCTAGGTTTAGCCCGGATGGGAAAAAGATCTTGTTTACTTCCGATGCAGGAGGTGGCGATAATATCTGGGTGATGAACCGGGATGGAAGTGATGCCCGGCAAATCACTAAAGAGAGTTTCCGGTTATTAAATAATGCCTGCTGGTCACCAGATGGAGAGTACATCATCGTCAGGAAGCATTTTACTTCAGGCCGCTCTCTTGGTGCAGGTGAAATGTGGTTATATCATACCAGTGGCGGCAGTGGTCTGCAACTGACAGCCCGAAAAAATGATCAGCAGGATGTGAATGAACCGGTCGCTTCCCCGGATGGCCGGTATGTTTATTTCAGTGAGGATATGTACCCGGGTGGATTCTTCCAGTATAACAAGGATCCGAACAACGAGATATTTGCGATCCGTCGTTTTGACCGGCAAAAAGGGATCATTGAAAATATAACTGGCGGGCCTGGTGGTGCAGTAAGACCCCAGTTATCTCATGATGGCAAGCTACTATCATTCATCAAAAGAGTACGGACAAAAACGGTGCTGTATATCCGCAACCTGGAGACAGCAGAAGAGTGGCCGGTTTGCGATATGCTCAGTAAAGATCAGCAGGAAGCATGGACCATATTCGGAAGTTTTCCCGGTTATGCCTGGACACCAGATGATCAGCATATCATTATCTGGAGTAACGGCAAGATCAATAAAATAGAAGTGGGGGCAGTCAATAAGATAACAGCTATCCCATTTACCTGTACAGTAAAACAGCGTATTTATGATGCTGTAAGGTTTCAGCAGGAATTAAATCCTGCCACATTCACCGCACATGTGATACGGCAGGCTGTTACTTCTCCGGATGGAAAATTTGTAGTGTTTAATGCTGTTGGTTACTTATGGAAAAAAGATTTACCGGCTGGTAAACCACAACGGATAACGAATGGTCTTGACTTTGAATTTGAACCATCTTTTTCTGCCGATGGCAAAACATTGTTGTATACAACCTGGAATGATGAAACTGTCGGAGCTATCTGGAAAGTAAATACACAGGGCGTTGCAAAGCCGGTTAAAATCTCCAAAATAAAAGGCATTTACCGGCAACCTTCTTTTTCTCCCGACGGAAAAATGATCGTTTACCGGAGAGAAGGCGGCAGTGATGCTCTTGGTCCTGCTTATACTGCAAAACCTGGTATCTATACCATGAATGCAGATGGCAGTAGTGAAAGCTTTGTGAGAGCAGGAGGTGATAAACCGGTATTCAATAAAAACAATGATCGTATATACTACCAGGCCGGAGCAGGGTTGGGTAGTTGCAAATTGAATGGGGAAGAGGATAAAGCTGTTTTGAAGAGTACCTATGGCAACCAGTTCACGGTTTCACCGGATGAAAAATGGATCGCCTTTGTTGACCTGCATAAGGCTTATGTTGCCGCCTTTCCACAAACAGGAAAAACAATTGATATCGGCAGTGGCACTAATGATTTCCCGGTGAAAGTGGTAACCAAAGATGCCGGTTTCAACCTGCACTGGAGCAGCGACAGCAAACAAATGCATTATACACTGGGTGATCAATACTATTCCATCAACCTGGAAGACCGGTTTGAATTTATAGCTAATAAACCCGACTCCTTATTTAAAGTACCGGAGAAAGGGATTGAAATAGGATTGGAAGTAAGTATGGACAAGCCAACTGGAAGTATCGCTTTTACGAATGCCCGTATCATTACAATGAAAGGCGATGAAGTGATCGAGAACGGAACAGTGATCGTGGAAGGGAATATGATTAAAGCCGTAGGAAAATCAGGTGAAGTGGTTGTTCCTGCAGGTGCCAAACAAATTGATTGCAATGGCAAAACCATTATGCCGGGTTTTATTGATGCCCATGCACATGGTAATCATTTCCGATCAGGTATTTCAGCACAAAAGCACTGGGCCTATTATGCCAATCTTGCTTATGGTGTTACCACTATGCATGATCCTTCTGCCAATAGCGAAATGGTATTTGCACAAAGTGAACTGGTAAAAGCCGGGCTACAGGTGGGGCCCAGGGTATTCTCTACAGGAACGATCTTATACGGTGCGGATGGAAATTTCAAAGCCGTGATCAATTCACTGGAGGATGCCAGAAGTGCTTTGCGCAGGACAAAAGCTTTCGGAGCTTTTTCAGTAAAAAGTTATAACCAACCCCGCCGGGAGCAACGGCAGCAGGTGATACAGGCTGCACGGGAACTGAATATGGAAGTTGTGCCGGAAGGAGGTTCTTTCTTTTACCATAACACAACAATGATACTGGATGGTCATACAACGGTTGAGCATAATATGCCGGTGGCTCCTTTATATAATGATGTGATCCAGTTGTGGAAGAATGCGAACACAGCATACACACCTACGCTGATTGTTAACTATGGATCAGTGAATGGGGAATTTTACTGGTACCAGCACAGCAATGTATGGGAGAAAGAAAGATTGCTTCGTTTCACTCCCCGTGATGTGATCGATACCCGCAGCCGTCACAGAACGATGTTGCCAGAAGAGGAATATATCAATGGCCACATTCTTACTTCAGGAAGTTTGAAAAAACTGGTGGACCAGGGTGTGCTGGTGAACATGGGTGCACATGGACAAATACAGGGTATTGGTGCGCATTGGGAGATATGGATGATGCAGCAAGGTGGAATGACCAATCACCAGGCGTTACAAACTGCGACAATTAACCCTGCTAAGAGTTTGGGTTTTGATAAATATATTGGTTCACTGGAAGCGGGGAAACTGGCTGACCTGCTGGTGATGGATAAAAACCCATTAGAGAATATCCGTAATACGGAAAGCATCCGCTATACGATGGTGAACGGAAGATTATACGAGGCGGAGACCATGAATGAAACAGGTAATGTGAATAAGCCAAGAGGCAAGTTCTTCTGGGAAACCAGTAAGAATGCATTCAGTTTTCCCTGGCATGATGAAAGTGAAACCGAAGGTTGTGGTTGCGGAAAACACTAAAGGATAGTATGAGAATTTATCATAGCCTGCTATTTATATGGCAGGCTATTTTATATAAACTCAAATGTATCGCCGTCAAACAATCCTTTATCGCTCAGTTTCAGGTGAGGTATTACCAGCAAGGCCATAAAGGATAAGGTCATAAATGGCGAACCTAATGTGGAACCGGCTTCTTTTGCTGCTTTATCGATCATTGAATATTGCTCAGCTATTTTGTAGCCATCTTCATTGCTCATCAGCCCGCCAACAGGCAGCGGTACGATCATTTCAAGGTTGTCTTTCACCAGGCTTACGCCGCCTTTATGATCAATGATCATATTGACGGCTTTGCAGATACTTTCATCATCCGCACCCACCGCAACGATATTGTGACTGTCGTGTGCGACAGAAGAAGCAATGGCTCCCTGTTTCAACCCGATATTTTTGATAAAGGATTTGGCAATGGGTGCGTTATTGTACCTGTTGACCACCACGATCTTTAACAGGTCTCTTTCCGTATCACTTACCATGAACCCGTTTTCGATTTTGGGCTCCAGTAATAATTTGTTGGTGATCAGTTGGCCATCGAGAGCTTCAATTACTGGAATATTTAGCTGTGAGTTACCGGTCGTTACCGGGATTTCAAAATCAGTAACATCTTTTTTTGTACAGGAGAAATTATTAATGATTCCTGCCTTCGGGCTTGCGATCAGTGTCTTCCCTTTTTCTGCTACTAAACTTCCATTGATATAAGTTTGCACAGTTACAAACTGAACAAGATCTTTTACTATAATAAAATCTGCAGGATCGCCTTCTCTTAATAAACCCACATTCATATTATAATGTAACACAGGGTTGATACAAGCTGCTTTCAGGATTTTAAAAATGTCGATCCCTTTCGCCACTGCCCTTGCGCAAAGCTGGTTGATATGACCGTCCACTAAACTGTCCGGGTGCTTGTCATCACTGCAAAACATGATCATATCCGGGTAGTCATTCAGTAAACCTATCAATGCTTCAAAATTCTTAGCGGCGCTGCCTTCCCGGATCAGTATCTTCATCCCGCATTGTAATTTATCCAGGGCTTCTTCTTTGGTGAAGCATTCATGATCGGTACTGATGCCTGCTGCGGCATAATCAGCAGCCTGCTGCCCTCTTAACCCGGGTGCATGCCCATCCACTGGTTTGCCGGTAGTATGGGCGGCTCTTATTTTTTTCATCACTTCTTTATCTCCGTTCAGCACACCTGGAAAATTCATCATCTCACTGAGATAAAAAATATCATCACTTTCCAATAAAGTACTTACCTGTTCGGCATCTATCGCAGCACCGGCTGTTTCAAAAATTGTCGCAGGCACACAGCTGGGTGCGCCAAAATGAAACTTGAAAGGCACAGTTTTACCATTTTCGATCATGAATTGCACGCCATCCAGCCCGCATACATTAGCAATCTCATGCGGGTCGCTGATAGTGGCCACAGTGCCATGTACCACAGCCAGCCGGGCAAATTCTGATGGCACGAGCATCGAACTTTCAATATGCACATGACTGTCAATGAAACCGGGCAAGATATAGTTTGAACTGCTGAGTTCAGTTGCCTTTATTTCTTCGATTGAAATAATTCTTCCATCCTTCACTTTTATGGTTGCCGGGTAAATTCTTTGCTGCTGGATATCCACGAACTGTCCGCTGATAGAAAACGATGCCATGCCGATGATTTGGATAAAGGTAAATCACTACCTTCAAAGAACTAATTTAACTGATCATTGCTATGAGAATATTATTATGGCTTGCCTGTGCATTTGCCTTTGTTCAAACCCATGCACAAAAAAAACCGGCAACAAAACCTGTTGCTGACAATGCTGACTCTGTTTTATTATCCAAAACAAAATACCGACTGATCGGTCCCTGGCGGGGCGGGAGAAGCGGGGCTGTAGCCGGCAGTTACAAAAATAAAAATACGTTCTACTTCGGGGGCACTGGCGGAGGTGTCTGGAAAACCACCGATGGAGGCAGCAACTGGAAAAATATTTCTGATAAATATTTCGGTAGTACAATCGGTGCTGTGGCAGTAGCACCTTCCGATGAGAATATCATCTATGTTGGGGAAGGTGAGAATACCATGCGGGGTAATGTCAGTGAAGGATTAGAAGGCATGTGGCGCAGTGATGATGCCGGCAGGACATGGAAGAATATTGGGTTGAAAGACGGCAGGCATATCATACGGATCGTTATTCATCCAAGAGACCCGAATACAGTCTGGGCAGCTGTAGTGGGGCATTTGTTTGGCCCCAATGAAGAAAGAGGTGTTTATAAAACGACAGATGGGGGAAAAACATGGAAACGGACTTTGTTTGTAAATAACCAAACAGGTTGCAGTGACCTGGTAATGGAACCGGGCAACCCATCCGTTTTTTATGCAGGTACCTGGCGGTTGATCAGGACACCGCATAGCCTGGAGAGTGGTGGCGAAGGAAGCGGTCTCTGGAAAAGTATAGATGGTGGTGAAACATGGATGAATATCACTGCAAAGAAAGGATTGCCCAAAGGAGTGTGGGGTATTACAGGAGTAGCCGTTGCTCCGTCTAATCCGGATAAGCTATATGCCATTATCGAAAATGAAAAAGGTGGTATGTATGTGAGTGCAGATGCAGGAGAAAGCTGGACGCTGACCAGCAACGATAACAATATCCGCCAGCGGGCCTGGTATTATACCAAAGTATTTGTTGATCCGAAAAATGAGAACCTGGTCTATGCGCCTAATGTAAATTTTATGCGGAGCAGGGATGGAGGTAAAACATTTCAACCTGTGAATACACCGCATGGTGACCACCATGATCTGTGGATTGATCCCGAGAATGGTAACAGGATGATCGTGGCGGATGATGGTGGCGCACAGGTCAGCTTTGATGGTGGTGATAACTGGAGTACGTATTTAAACCAGCCTACGGCGCAGATATACCGGGTATCAACAGACAACTCTTTTCCATACCGCATACTGGGAGCACAACAGGATAATTCAACCTTACGAATAAAACACAGGACCTACGGTGCAGCTATTACTGATAGAGATTGGGATGTAACAGCCGGCAGTGAAAGTGGTTATGTGGTAGCTGATCCATTGAACCCGGATATTGTTTACGGGGGCAATTACGGGGGTTATCTGTCAAGACTGGATCATAAAACAGGCGAGAACCGGGCTGTAAGTGTATGGCCTGATAACCCGATGGGTGCGGGTGCTGATGTATTGAAGTATCGTTTTCAATGGAACTTCCCGATCTTTTTTTCACCCCATAATCCGAAACGGTTATATGCAGCAGGTAATCATTTATTCGTTACCGAAAACGAAGGAGCCAGCTGGCAGGAAATTTCGCCTGACCTGACCACTAATGATAAATCAAAACAAGGACCCAGCGGCGGACCGATCACCAAAGACAATACATCAGTCGAATATTATTGCACCATTTTC
>CALRSN020000067.1:0-8358 GCA_943370865.1 Bordetella parapertussis | reverse complement strand
TTTCTTGCCCCTGCTTCATCATTGCGGTACAGGATCAGCCATCTCGGGCTTTCCGGTGTAAAAAACATCATCACGGAGAATAATAAAGATGGAATAGCGATGATGCCGAGCATATAGCGCCAGTCGTTTTCGCCGCCCACACCCTGTAATAAATAATTGGTGAGATAGGCCAGCAGGATGCCACTCACCACATTCACCTGGAAAGCGATACCCATTTTGCCGCGGTGCTGCGGTGGTGCGATCTCCGATATATACACCGGCGCCACCACGGAGGATGCACCGATACTAAGTCCGCCCAGGAAACGAAAAGCCATAAAAGTATATACATCATTCGCCAGTGCACTTCCCAATGAAGACACTAAAAAAATAACGCCGATCAGGATCAGTGTTTTCTTACGTCCGAATTTATTGGCAGGAATGCTTCCCATTCCAGCGCCGATAATGGTACCATACAAAGCCATGGCGATGGCCGTGCCATGCATCCAGTCGTCCAGGTTCCATAATTGCTGTATCCTTTGTTCCGCACCGGATATATTCGCCACATCCATTCCGAATAATAAACCACCGAGTGCTACGGTGATGGACCAGAGTACAAGTTTTTTGTTCATCGTTATGTTTTAGTGATGATTATAGTTCATATACCGAAGCTTCGTATGGCTGCAAAGTGCCGTCAGCCGAAGCCGTTTGATAATTACTGATCAGTAGTTTTGCTTTATTGGTATCAACACCGGTATTTGCTTTCGCCGCTCTACTGCGGAAATTAAGCAGCACTAACATTTTCTTTCCTTCCCATTCACGGGTATAGGCATATACATCGGGATTGTTTTTATCCAGCAATGTATACTTTCCATAGACCAATACCGGGTTATTTTTTCTGAGTTGTACGATCTTCCGGAAATAATTGAGCACACTGGCGGGATCTTTTTCCTGCGCTGCTGCATTGATTATGGTATGGTTTGCATTTGTTCTTAACCAGGGTTTCCCGGTGGAGAAACCAGCATTCAGTGTAGTATCCCATTGCATCGGCGTACGTCCGTTATCCCTGCTGCTGAATCGTATCCGTTCAAGAAATTTAGTAAGATCACCACCTGTGGCTTTCTGGTGTTCGTATTCATTGCGGGTGGCAATATCCTGGTAGTCTTCAATTGTAGAAAAGCCTGCATTGGTCATCCCCAGTTCATCACCATAATAATAATACGGTGTTCCCCGCATGGTCATGATAAAAGTGGTCAGTAGCTTGGAAGAAGCTTCCCGGAATGCCGGGCTGTCATTCCCAAAGCGGCTCACCATTCTTGCCTGGTCATGGTTGGCCAAAAAAACGGAGAGCCAACCTTTTTCTGCAAACACACTATCCCACCGGCTGAAAACTTCTTTGAAGTGCAATAAACTGTAGCCTTCCGGTTTGGCGATATCCACGCCTTCAAATGCATAGGCCATATTCAGTTCGTTACGGTCAGCATCCACCAGGTCATGTGCATCCTGGAAATTGCGGCCGGCTCCTTCCGCCACACTCATCACATCATATTTGCTTAGCACTTCCTTATTCATTTCTTTTAAATAATCATGCAGACCATCCACCATGGCATAGTATTGAATAAAATCTTTTTCAAATCCCTTTGGAAAGGCAGGGAACGTAGTATCCTTCGCTGCAAACTGGAAAGCATCCAGCCTGAATCCATCTATTCCTTTATCCGCCCAGAATTTCATGATGTCATAGATCTCCTGCCGCAGTTTGGGATTTTCCCAGTTCAGGTCGGGTTGTTTGCGGGAAAAATAATGGAGATAATACGCATTGGTAGCAGAATCATATTTCCACGCATCATGGTTCACATCAAATAAACTGTAGCGGTAAGCAGGCTTGCCTCTTTCGGCATCCCACCAATGATAATAATTCCGGTAGGGACTGGTGCGGGAACTGCGGCTTTGTTTGAACCATTCATGTTCATCACTGCTGTGGTTCACCACCAGGTCCATCACTAATTTCAATCCTCTTTCATGCATTCCTTTCAGCAAGGCATCGAAATCTTCCATCGTACCGAAATCTTTCATGATACCCCGGTAGTCACTTACATCATATCCATTATCATCGTTGGGAGAACCATAGATCGGGTTGAGCCAGACAGCATCCACACCGAGGCTCTTGATATAATCCAGTTTGGAGATGATCCCTTTAAGGTCACCAATACCATCGCCATCACTGTCTTTAAAACTGCGGGGATAGACCTGGTAGACCACGGCTTCCTTCCACCATTTGCGGTCAGCAGTATCGCTGCCGGCAGTTGTTGTTGATTTGGTTTCCGATGAATTACAGGAAGCAATAACGAAAGCGGATAAGAGAAGGAACAGTGCAGGAGATAGAATCTTTCTTAACATGGCAGTTAGTCGTTAGGGCTGGTTGCAAAAACCAGCAAATGAAAAATCTCAATCGCATTAGAAAAATACATAAAGAGCTGCACATTACTTTATCAGCACATAAAACATACTTGCTGAAAACGATTGCGGAAACACTTGATGTGCATATTTTAGCATACCATTCCTTCTCCTGCTTCTGTTACTTTTAAATTGTCATTATGAAACTCTCTTTGCTTACTGTTTGTGTTTTAGTTTGTTTCACACAAGCTTGTTCTCCCGGAAAAAAAATAAGCAGCGCCACTGCAACTACCAACAGCCCAAAAGCCATGCGGGAATTCAGGGCAGCATGGATCGCCACCGTAGCGAATATCAACTGGCCGAGCAAACCCGGGCTGCCGGTGGAAGAGCAGAAAAAAGAAGCGGTTGAGTTGCTGGATTTTTTGCAGCAACATCATTTTAATGCAGCCATTTTCCAGGTGAGGCCGCAGGCAGATGCCTTGTATAAAAGTGAGCTGGAACCCTGGTCCTATTATTTGACAGGCCAACAGGGTAAAGCACCCGATCCTTATTATGATCCGTTGGAGTTTTGGGTGGAGCAAGCCCACCTGCGGGGTATTGAATTGCATGTTTGGCTAAATCCCTACAGGGCACATCATAAAGATGGCAAAGACATCAGTGAACAATCTATTGTAAAGAAAAGACCGGAACTGGCTTTGTTCCTGAAAGAAGGTTACTGGTGGCTCGATCCTGCACAGCAGGGCACACAGGATCATTCAACTGCCGTGGTGATGGACCTGGTGAAACGATATGATATTGACGGCGTTCATTTCGATGATTATTTTTATCCCTATCCTTCTTATAATGGCGGAGCTGATTTCCCGGATTCCATAAGCTGGAAAGCCTACCAGCAAAGCGGTGGCAAATTATCAAGAGGCGACTGGCGCCGCAATGCCGTGAATGTTTTTATTGAACGATTGTATAAAGAGATCAAAAAAGAAAAACCCTATGTAAAATTTGGGTTGAGCCCTTTTGGTATCTGGCGGCCCGGTTATCCTGAATCAGTGGAAGGGTTTGACCAGTATGATCAATTATATGCCGATGCAAAATTGTGGTTGAATAAAGGTTGGATCGATTATTTCACGCCGCAACTCTACTGGCCGATCAACAGGGCCACGCAAAGTTTCCCGGTATTGCTGGGATGGTGGCAAAGTGAGAATACGATGCAACGTCATTTATGGCCGGGCATCAGTGTGGGCCGTGATACCAGTGCAAAAAATGTCAATGAGATCATGAGCCAGGTTATGATCAGCCGGGGTATGTTGCCTGCCAGTAAGGGCATCGTTCACTGGAGTATTTCTTCTGTTACCAAAAATCCGCCGATGGCCAAAGCATTGATAGAAGGTCATTATAAAAAACAAGCTCTTGTACCGGCCAGCAAATGGCTGGATGATACCGCACCTGCTGCACCGGTTGTAACCATGGGCGCACAAGATGATAATATTACGATCAGCTGGACACACCCCGATGATAAAGACGTATTTCAATGGGTGGTCTATTATAAATACGGCAATAACTGGAATTATATGATCCTGGGTAAATTGAATCATTCCACTATTTTAAAAAAGACGATTACTGATAAGAATATAAAATTGAATATGATCGCTGTTACTGCCGTTGACCGGACCGGTAATGAAAGTGTCATCCAGGAAATAAATACGGGCTACTGATCGCCCAAATAACTGGCTTACAATAGTATTCCCCTGTAATGATCCATGGGTTTATTACAGGGGATTTTTTGTGTAAACGAAACTTCGGCAAAACAGCATTTTTGATTATTTTCCCTGCCTGTTATTGCTTACTGCTCATATCAAAACTATACTTCATGAGAAAATTTTTTACCCGCCTTATCCAGATCGTGCTGTTCATTATTACGCCGGGCCTGCTGGTCGCCCAGAAAGATTATAATATCCTGCTGAATGCAGGTAAATTTTTACCGGAAGAAAATACCAGCAGCCTCACTAAAGCATCGCCGGTATTTCAAAAAACTTTGTACGGGAACACCCATTATGTGATGCTGCAATTCCATTCACTCCCTGATGCAGCTATGAAAAGCCGGTTGAATGCAGCCGGCATTCAATTGATCGATTATATACCCAATAATGCTTATACGGCAACTGTTCCTGCCGGTATCAACCTGGATGCTTTCAAAGCATTTGGTTTTCGCAGTGTATTCCAGTTGACCAAAGAACAAAAAACCGTTCCTGCATTACTGAACGGAACTTTTCCGGCTTATGCCGTCAAACAACCCGGCTATGTGGATGTAACCGTGATCACTTATGAAAAATTAGCTGCTGCTTCCATCAGCAATTCATTAAGTGTAGTTAATGCCACGATACTGGAAGACATGCCTATGTTCCGTTCATTCACGGTCCGCATCGGGCAGTTATCTGTGCAGCAATTAGTGGATCTTCCCTTTGTGCAGTGGGTTGAATTTGTTGATCCGCCCAACCAGGTAGAAAATACGTTAGGCAGAACATTACACCGTGTCAATATTTTGAATGATGGCATCCGGAACCTGAAAGGTGATGGCATCAATGTCGGTATCTGGGATGAAGGCGAGATCAGCCCGCATCTTGATTTCTCACCTGCCGGTCGTTTGAACCAGGTGGAGTTTAGTTCCGCTTCACAACACTCCACCCATTGTGCCGGAACAATACTGGGACGTGGCCTCATTAACCAGACCGCAAGAGGTATGGCCCCTAATGCCACTTTATACTCCTTTAATTTCAGCGGAAATATTCAGACTGAAATGGCGAATGCGATTCCCACACAGGGATTGGTGGTCAGCAGTCACTCTTATGGCAGTACACAAACCTGTGGTTTGAACGGTGCTGGTGTTACCTATTCTGCTACCAGCAGGGCAACAGACCTTAACCTTAATAATTTTCCAACACATTTGCATATTCATTCCTCCGGTAATTCCCAGGCAGCCTGTACAGGAGGCTGGTCAACGATCACCGCAAGCGGTAAATCATCCAAGAATAATATTCTTGTTGCCAATATCACTACCTCCGAAGCCTTATCCGGCAGCAGCAGTTGTGGCCCTGTTCAGGACGGCAGGGTGAAACCGGAGATCAGTGCATTTGGTACGAGTGTATTTTCAACTTCCACACCCGTCAATGGCTATGCAACTTTATCCGGCACTTCAATGGCCACGCCGGGTGTTGCCGGTTCTGTCACTTTGTTGGTACAGCGGTACAAACAATTAAACAGTAATAATCTCCCTCCTTCCACACTGATAAAAAATACGGTGCTCAATACGGCACAAGACCTCGGTAATGCCGGACCTGATTACCGCTTTGGTTACGGACGTATCAATGCGCTGGAAGCCGTGCGGATACTGGAAGAAAATCGTTATACATTAAGTACCGTTACAACGGGTGTGTCAAATGATATGACCGTGAACGTACCTGCCGGTACGGCAAGGTTAAGAGTAATGCTGACCTGGAATGATCCGGCCGGTGCAGCAAATGCTAATCCTGCATTGGTGAATAATCTTGATCTCACTGTTATCAATGGCGCCACCACTACGCTTCCATGGATACTGGACCCAAACAACCCGGCCACTCCTGCTGTAAGAGGAGTTGATAATGTGAGCAATATTGAACAGGTAACTATTGATAATCCTCCTGCCGGTTCCTATACTTTACGGGTAAATGGAACGGCTGTACCCACCGGCCCGGGCCAGGATTATGCACTGACCTGGAGTGTGGAGCAGCCTTACATCGAAGTGATCTACCCGAACGGTAATGAATCATTCAATCCCGGTACCAATGAAACGATCACCTGGAATAATGCAGGTGTAACAGGCAACCAAACCGTAGAGTATTCATTGAACAATGGTGCCAGCTGGAACATCATTTCCAATGTTGTTGCAGCAACTGCCACCCGTCTTAGCTGGTCAGTTCCGGCAGGTGCTAATACATCCACTGCATTGATAAGAATTTCAAGTGGTGCTTTGACGGATGTAAGCGACGCCACCTTTAAAATATTAGGAACTACGACCGGTTTCACCGGCAGTGGTGTTAGTTGTAATGCCGGTGAAGTGATTTTCAACTGGACTGCTGTTACCAATGCCACGCATTATGATATTTACAGGCTGGATGCAGCAACAGGACAATTTGTTGTTTTGGCATCGGATATAACAGGCACCACGTATACAGCAACAGGGCTTACGCCCAATACACTGATGTGGTTTACTATCCGGGCAAAAAATAATACCAGCAATGCTGAAAGTGAAAGAACCAATGCAATCAGTGTAACAGTATCCAATGGTGGTGGTGGTTTAGGTGCTGTCGGTTCCATCACAGGACAGAATATCATTTGTGGTGCAGCCACGAATGTGACGTATACAATAGCAGCAGTCAGTGGCGCCAGTTCGTATATATGGACAGCTCCGCCAGGTGCGATCATCAGTGCAGGCCAGGGAACAACAACTGTTACGATTGATTATCCCGTGGGAAGCAGCAGCGGTAATGTGACAGCAGCAGCGAGTAACGGTGCCTGCCAGACAGTAGCATCTTCCCTGCCAGTTACCGTCAGCGGTTCAGCTGTGAATGCACCCACCAGCGGTGGAGATCAATCAGTAACCGTGTGTCCGGGTTCTCCTGTTCCTACTTTAACAGCAACAGCAACTGTAGCGGCTGGTCATACCGTTATCTGGTATACTGCTGCCAGCGGGGGGGCCGCAACAGGCAGCCCCGTATTAAGTGCAGCAGGCAGCATCACTTATTATGCAGCCAGCCGCAATACAACAACGGGTTGTGAAAGTAATACAAGAACAGCCGTTGTACTTTCGATTACATCAGTACCCGCAGCCAATATTGCTGCAGGTGGTGTGACTACTTTCTGCCAGGGTGGTAGTGTAATACTTACCGCCAATGCAGGCGGCTCCTATACCTGGAGCAATGGAGCCACCACGCAATCTATAACCGTTAATACCACAGGATCATATACAGCTACTGTTGTAACCAGCGGTTGCAGCAGCACTTCGCCGGCAATCGACGTAACGGTGAACCCGTTACCAACAGCTACGATTGCTGCTAACGGGCCTACTGCTTTCTGTGATGGTAATAATGTTATACTGACGGCTGCAACGGGTAGTTCATATGTATGGAGCAATGGAGCTACCACTCCTTCTATTACAGTCAGCACTTCCGGTAATTATAGTGTAACAGTTACCAATGCCAGTGGTTGTTCTGCCACATCAACAGCAACAACTGTTGCAGTGAGCCCGAGACCGGTGGTAACAATAGCTGCTGCACCTTATACAAGATTATACCCCGGTATCAGCACCACCTTAACATCAACGGTTACACCGGCAGGCACAGTAACCTATACGTGGTTGAATAACGGGATACCGGTAGCCGGCGGCAATACAGCCACATTACCGGTTACCCTTGACCAGTTAGGTAGTTATTCACTATCGGTAGTCAATGCCGGTGGCTGCAGTAATACATCGAACGTAGTGGCTATCACTGATTCTGCTACTACCCAATTTTATATTTACCCGAACCCGAACAATGGCCTCTTTACCGTAAGCTATTACAATGCAGGTGGCAACACCACGAATACTATTACGGTGTATGACAGTAAAGGTGCTTATGTGTTCAGGAAAGCATATGCCATCACCAGTTCGTATGAACGGTTGACTGTTGACCTGCGGATGCAAGGCAAGGGCGTTTACTGGATCGTAATGACCGATACAAAAGGAAAACGTTTGGCTGCTGCAGGGGTGATCGTTCAGTAATCCTGCCTGGGACAAAGACTAAAAAAGCTAAACCGAGGTTTAGCTTTTTTAGTCAATAGTATCATTACAAGTATGTATTCCTTTTTGGAGCAGAGTCTGCCATACTGCTTGGAACGGCTTTAATATTAACCTGGCTAAGAAACTATCGATTAAGTAACAAAAACTTTTCGCCCCAGTATTTTTTTATTTTCAAAATT
>CALRSN020000066.1:0-8399 GCA_943370865.1 Bordetella parapertussis | reverse complement strand
TTATAAAAAGAAAAGTGCTGACCGGAATTTTATCTTCCTGCTGATCGGCCTGGCAATAACATTTATTTCTTTAGTGGCACCTGTTGAGTTTGATGGTAATCATATTGTATTATTCTGGGCGGCCGAATCAGTTGTATTACTATGGCTGTACCAGCGGTCATCTATCAGCCTGCTCAAATTTGCATCCGGGCTTGTATTGCTGTTGATGTTGTTCAGCCTGCTGGTCAACTGGTCGGATATTTATTTATCAGGAACGACACTGTTACCGGTGCTGTTAAACAAAGGATTTATAACTACGGTGGTGGCAGCCGGGGCATTATTCAGTTATTATGCGCTGTTGAAAAAAGAAACAGCAGCCTTATTTTACGGGCAGTTCTCCGCAGCTATTATCCGAAAAATAGTTTTGATCGCAGCGGTACTGGTAGCCTATCTGGCAGGAGTACTTGAAATATATTACCAGTTTGCCACCCGCTATACGGAAGCACCGGTATTCCAGGTCTACCTGCAGCTATATTCTTTTTTATACACAGCTTTGTTGTTATTCCTGTTTCGGAAAGACAGCTATCATCCGGTGATGCGGTTTCTGCTGACTGGCTTTTGTTTTGCATTTTATTTATTCAGTCTTCCGGCCTTGTATGATGTTTCACTTTCTTTATTTGAAACAAACAAAGGGTTTCTTTTCCTGGCACATTGGGCAGGGGCAGCAGTATTGTTATGGTTGCTGTATGCTGTAATCATCTATATTTTTAATGATACCAGTAATAAATGGAAGGAGTATAAACCAGCTTTTACCTGGGTAGCTGCAGCCAGCATCATTATTTTACTCAGTGCAGAAATGTATCATATAGTATTATGGACTAATTACCGTGATGCAACTGACTGGTCGTGGTATGAGAACCTTTATTATAAAGCCATGCTCAGTATTCTTTGGGGAATTTGTTCATTTGCGATGATGTGGCTGGGAATGAAAAAGAATTTTCGGTCGTTGCGGATCATTTCATTGTCGCTGTTTACGGTTACCTTGTTGAAATTATTCTTCTATGATATCATTAATATCCCCCCGGGAGGGAAGATTGCAGCTTTTATCCTGTTGGGTGTTCTATTGCTGGTGATTTCTTTTATGTACCAGCGGCTGAAAAAGATCATCATTGATAATAAGGGAGAATAACTTAATTAATTTTGCTACTATGTTTATTTATAATGTAACCGTCAAAACAGATCATACTATTGCAGCTGACTGGCTGCAATGGATGAAAGACGAACATATACCTGATATTATCGGTACGGGTTGTTTTACACATGCGGTTATCCTGCACCTGCTTGAGTCAGATGATGCAGAAGGGATCACCTATGCAATACAGTATCATACGGAAAGTAAAGCACTGTATAACCGGTATATAGATCAGTTTGCAGAAACGATGCGTAAGAAGGCCACGGATAAATGGGCCAATAAATTCATTGCATTCCGCACGGTGATGCAGGTTGTGAATTGAGTGTGCAAAAGAATAAATAGTTGGTTTGAGGGTACACAAACAGTTGTATATTCCCCGCAAACCCTTGCCCGGCCTGAATTCCACAATACGTCTTCTGAAAATGGCTGTGGTAGCGGTTTTCAGCGGTTCATTATTTTTTATCAACAATTCCTGAAAATCAGAACAGGCTAAAATCCTTGCCCCTTGCGGTTTCGGCGGGATTTTACAACAACCCGGAGAGAATAAAAATTTTTTGATGGTATCAAAAAGCATCTAAATTTGTCGCCGTTACTAAAACATTTAAAATATAAATCATGAACAAAGCTGAATTGATTGCTAAAGTATCTGAAGATGCAGCCATCACTAAAACCCAGGCCAATGCAGCACTGGATTCTTTTGTAGAAGCAGTAACCAAAACATTGAAAGGTGGTGGTAAAGTGACCCTGGTGGGTTTCGGTACTTTCTCCGTATCTAAAAGAGCTGCCCGTAATGGCCGCAACCCCCAGACTGGTGAAGTAATTAAGATCAAAGCAAGAAAAGTGGCCAAATTCAAAGCCGGAAAAGAACTTTCTGCTAAACTGTAATGGCTCTTAACTGTATTAAAAGCTCCTTCTCGTCTGTATGGGATGGGGCTTTTTAGTTATAACACTGTATTTTTGCACTTTCAATCAATCTAAAAAAATAATACCATGGGCAGAGGAGATAAAAAAACAGCAAAAGGCAAACGCTTTAAAGGTTCTTTTGGTAAAAGCCGCCCGGCTGTTTCACCGGCTTCTAAAAAGAAGGCTGCAGCTAAGAAGGCTAAATAAGCTATTGCGTTGATAAGTTGGTAAGCAGAACGCCTTATCAACTTATCAATATAACCTGTTCAGGCACCCAGTCTGTCAATTCTTCCATTTCCCATCATTTAGGGAGGTATATTGTAACTATCCTGTCATGCAAAGGCTGGCTCAGCCCTTACGCATTAGTTTATCTCTTTCTTCGGCCACCACATTAAGCATACTTTCCAGTTCACCGATCCGTTTGATCTGGCTCTCTAACCGTTTATTGGCATCTGATACGGCCTGCAGGTCATTATTTAATTCCTCAAGATAGGCGACCCGTTTCTGTAATTGCTGGCGATGAAAGTGAGCATCTTTGAATTTATCTTCTGTTTCTGCGAGTAATGCTTGTAATTCCCTGTTCTCGCTGCTCAGGGCATTTAGTTTGGTTCGCTGTTCTTCAAAATCACGGCTCATTTTAATATGCTCTTCCTTCAAGTCTTCATACTCAAGATTGATGTTCTTGGAAGAGCTAACCTGCGACTCCAGTTTCTGTATCTTTTCCTGCAGTGTATTGAATTCCAGGTAAGCGTTGTCCAGCATCGAGGTCATCTCCTTTGATAAATGGGCTTTTTGCCGGGTGTTATTGATCTCCTGTTCTTTTTGAGAAAGCATGGACCGGAGGTCTTCGATCTGGTTGTACAGTTCTTCGTTATCCTTTAATATCTCTTTTTGCTTTTCTTCAGTTTCTTTAATGATATCAATATTGCTCAGCAGCTGGTTGATCTTTTCATTATGCTCCATAAGGCTGTTTTGCGCCTGCCGGAGTTGCTCATAATAATTCATCTTGTCAGTATGCGACCCATGGGATAGCTGGGGTGTTGCTTTCCTGGCCGCTTCCAGTTCCTGTTGTAATTTCTTATTCTGTTTTTTGGATTCTTCTGCTTCGATCAGGTATATCTTGCTGTTCTCTTCGGCTTCTTCCAGTTGCTGGCGCAGGGAACTGAGTTCCTTATCCTTTATTTCAACATCGTTGAAATATTTCATTTTCCATTCATTCAGGTCCTGCTCGTTCTTTTTGGGTTCGGTGAAGGTGGATTTCAGGCTTCGGCGGCTGGTAATAAAGAAGTGTATCGTAATACCGAGTACGATCGCAAAAAATACCAGTAAAATAATCTCTACAATAGAGAGGGAGAGGTTCGCCATAACTAGTAACGTACGATTTCTAAACTATTAAAAAATGGGCAGAAAGCCCTTAATAGTTTTTCACAGGTGGGTGGTAACGGGCTGACGCAAGATAGCCTTTACTGTGCATTATTATTATAGGAAATCTACGATGGATCAGCCTTTTACAAGGGTGCCGACCTTTTCACCGGTCACAACCCGGCGCAGGTTGCCTTCCTTGTTCATATCAAAGACAATGATGGGGAGGTTATTTTCCATACATAAAGTGAAGGCGGTCATGTCCATGACTTTTAATTGCTGGGAGAGGCATTCCTGGAAAGTGATGGTATTGTATTTGGTGGCAGAAGGATCTTTTTCGGGGTCAGCATTGTAGATGCCATCCACCCGGGTGCCTTTCAGGATCACATCGGCATTGATCTCGATAGCTCTTAAGGAACCAGCTGTATCAGTAGTGAAGTAGGGGTTTCCAGTACCGGCTCCAAAGATCACTACTCTTCCTTTCTCTACGTGGCGGATGGCCCTGCGGCGGATATACGGTTCTGCGATCTGCTCCATTTTGATAGCACTCTGCAAACGGGTGTACACCCCAATTCTTTCCAAACCGGCCTGCAATGCCATGCCGTTGATAACGGTGGCCAGCATACCCATATAATCACCATGTGCTCTTTCAATGCCTGTTTCGGCTTCGTTCATACCGCGGTAGATATTGCCGCCGCCAATAACAATGGCGACCTGCACACCTAATTCTGTGATCGATTTAATATCCTGGGCATATTGGGCAATGACAGATGTGTCAAATCCAAAACTTTTATCACCCATTAAAGCCTCGCCGGAAAGTTTGAGCAGAATACGTTTGTACTTAGGAAGCATGCAGTAAATATTTGCGCTGCGAAGATAGGGAAATCGGGTGTTGAAAAAAGAGAAAGCCAAAAAGTGATGGCCATAGTTAGCGGTCTGCTGCAAAGATACCCGCTAACGGCCATCACTTACCCTAACGCTGTGAGAACAGCTTTTTTATAACAGTGATTGCACCCTTGTAAAGAATTGCTTTTTTGCGGCTTTGTTCTTTACTGAAAAATGGATCGCAAAAACTGCCAATTCCCAAATGAGTTGAATTTTTTTCATAATAGTCGTTTTGAATGCTGACAGGATAAGGGGTTACTATGTTGCATCAGGCAACCATGGCTCCTTCAGTGAGGTCTTCGAGTATTTTCCGGAAACGTTCGTAGGGCAGTTCTTTTTCAGCGATGGTGAATAAGGCACTGAAAACCGCTTCCGGGGCATCTTTCTGAATGGTTTTCAGCCAGCCGGTGATCTCGGCATTATTCATACCCTTCATCATCCAGGCAGCCGTGAAGGCCATTTCTGCCGGTTCTATAGCAGCAACGATCTGCTGGTTCAATTTCCGGAGCTCTGCATCCGAGTAGAATCTCCACAATCTTTCATTCAGCACTGTTTCTTCTTTCGCCATATGATCAAGATTGAAACTCATAAAAGCTATAAAGGAATGCAGGAGGGTATGACCGGTGATTAACTTACTTTCTGCAGTTTCATTTTTTGAAAAACTGCCAATCACTATTCTTAGATTTTGTGCCAGTTGGTGATCTTCCACATGTTCCTGCTCAAAACAATCAACCAGGGAAGGTTCATATTGATGAATGGCAGGCAATATAAAATGATCTTCATGAGCCGCATGTTTATCAAAGATGTCCAGAACGGCCTTGATTTTTTCCAACGCAATTTCAGCTTCTTCCGCATTGGCAAAATTGGTTTGTTGCACGGTTAATGCCGCATCGTATAATAATGCCCGGAGAGCCTTGTGGATCTGGTTGAAAATGTTGAAACGCATAAGTGATAAGATTTAATGATCAATGATTTCAAAACAAATTTCTGCCGGATTGTTCAGCCGGGCAATGTAGTCCTGTATGAATTGACTTTTGAAACGGGTGAATTGAAATAAAAAAGGAACTCATTTGAGTCCCTTTTTAAAAAAATGATATTTTCTATTACGAAGCTTGCCTGTAAACAAATGCTTCCAGGATAATATTAGTAATCCCGTTTGATTTCTCAATTCTCATTTTGGTGGGATAATAACCTGCTGTTTTAAATTTAGCCGGTACTGGAAAATCCCTTTGGAAAGAGGCATTATTATCAAGAAATGATTTGGTGATCATCGGTTCGTAAAAGGTCACATTCCCGTTGTATGAACCATAAAGAAATGTTTGTGAAAATGTTCCGCCATTTAATTCAGGAGTGGAAACATCTACCCAATGGGTTCCCATTTGCGGCACACCACCGGGAACGGGTGCATATAAACCGGGTAATACACTGGGCATATAGCCCGGCGCCGGAAAATTCAGGAAGCCGCTGTTATCAACTTCGTAAGGGGGAATAGCTTTTCTTTCTGTTTCTGAGGTCATGTAAAAATGAAAATCGAAATGTGGCAGCGTATATACGCCGGCAGGTTCATGGCCGTCAGGATTCCAGTCCAGCAAGGCGTGTTTGAACGGAGTGATATTCGCCTTGGGGTGGAATGCCAGTGAAACGCCGTTTACATGATTGTGCCCTCCGTTATGATTTCCGCCCGGGTCAAGACTGTTCATGGCTTCATCGTCGATGCTTATGGCAATGCGAACAGGCTTGTCGGTTTTATCCACTTCCAGCCAGGTCCATGCCTTTCCATGCTGGAATTTCTGAACCGGGCCTTTGTAAACAATTGTATTAATTGTTTCATTCTTGTCACAAGAGCTGAGTACAAGAGCTGCCAACGCAGCGAGTAAGAAAAATTTCTTCATCGATAATAAGGTTTTAATGATTAATGATTTTATGGAGTAAAAATGACCACAACTTATCTAAGGAACAACAGTTCCACGTATGAATTGAATATTCGGTTGAATGAGTCACCTTTCTGTATTTTTTTCCGGTTCAATTCATGACGTCATTTGTGCAATTCATCCCGGGGGGCAGCAACTCATCTTTGTAATTATACATTTTGTATTTTCATTGGGTATATTTGAAGGACCTAACCGCTGTGCTTTGAAGAAATACCTGCTGCATATTTTTGCCTTCCTGGTTTTACCCTTGTCTGTTCTGTCACAACAGGAAAAAAAATTCGCATTTATACATTACGGAATGACACAGGGCCTTACTTCTAATGAGGTCATGTGCTCCATCCAGGACGATGATGGATATATCTGGATAGGTACTAATAATGGCTTGCAACGTTATGATGGTGTCAGGTTCCTGACCTTTCGTAATCAAAAGGATAATCCTTCTTCTATACCGGGAAACGTTATCCATCAGTTATTGATTGATAAAAAAGGCAATATGTGGATGCTGGCAGCAGGCAGAAGAGCTGGCATTTTCGATACCAAGAAATTCGTATTTCGGGAAGCATCAGTAAACCCTGCAGATGATATGTACATGCATGGGGCCAAAAAGATTGTGGAAGATGAAGAAGGCAATATTATGATGATCGTTGCTAATCTGCAGCTACTTACCTATAATAAACAAAAGAATGAGTTTTCTGCGCAGCACAATTTTATCAAATTCCCCCGGGAATGGGGTATAGTGGATATGATCAATATACCCGGAACAGCGAAGTATATACTGGGAACGCAACATGGAACGGCCATTTATAACAATAAGACCAGGCAGTTGAGCTATGCTGGCCATAATGTTGAAAAAGAGCCTTTGATAGAAAGGTTTGGGATGATGAAACCTACGGCTCATTATATGTTTGATAGGGAAGGGCGGTTATGGTTTGATACATGGGATGGTTTTCCGAGGTTATACTGTTATGATTATAAAGTAGACCAGGTACTCATTAACAGATTTGATTTTGGGTCCATGTTGGGTGCTTATCATGAAATACATGGATTTCTCCAACAACGGGATGGCTCAGTTTGGGTGCATGGGTTGGGACTTTTTGCACAGTATAATGAGAGAACGAAGCAGTTTCATAAAGTATATAATGGTTACGAAAGTGAGCAGAGCATTGCTTACAGTAAAATAGGGCATATTACTGAGGATACTGAAGGCAATATATGGGTATCCACCAGCAATAACGGGGTTTATATGTTTAATCCCGCAGAACAGTTTTTTACGAATATTCATCATGTGCACCGGGTGAGTGGTAAGCCCGGGGACGGTAGCCCCATGTCTTTTGCCCGCATAAAAAACGGCCACATATTAGTTGGTACCTGGGGCGACGGGCTATACCGGTATGACAGTAATTTTAATACCCTCCCGCTGAACATTAAGGGCTTTGACAACACAGGAACCAAATCCATATGGGCAATGTTCCCTTCCAGGGATGATAATATTATCTGGATGGCTTCGCAGCCAGGGGTTCATAAGTATGACCAGGCAAAAAACCAGGTAACTTTTTATGACCCGGCGGCTATAAAAGGCAGAACGGTCCGGCAAATTGTTGAGGACCGGTTTGGCAATCTATGGCTGGGCACACAAAGCCTCGGGCTTTTTAAATGGCCGGCTAAAAATGGTATTATCAGGCCGGAAGACAGCCTAATTCATTTTAAGGAAGTACCAGAAAACCAAATATCAAAAATCCTCGTTGACAAACAAGGAAATATATGGGTGGCAACCATTGGATTTGGATTGTATGTGATTGATCCGGCCAACAACAAAGTGATCATGCATTTTGGTACGGCTGAAGTTCCGGAAAGAAAACTACCCACCAACAGCATACCAGTAATGCTGGAGTATAATGATACAACAATGCTGATCGCTGCGGATGGTATACACTTATTTAACAGCAGGAGCCGTAAGGTGTTGAGAACAATTGGCACATCAGAAACGATAACAGGTGCTATCGCTGCGTTGGAAAGAGACCGGTTTGGCTATGTCTGGGCTTCCACCACCACGGGTATCTACCGGATAAATATTTTAAACAAGATCTTTATCCGGTTCGACCGGGTAGATGGTATTGCGAATGATTATTTCATCATGGCTGCATCCC
>CALRSN020000065.1:0-8428 GCA_943370865.1 Bordetella parapertussis | reverse complement strand
TGAGCGAAGCTGTAAATAAAAAAAATCACCTGGTCAATGTCATCATTTTCTGCACAGTGTTGCTGCTGGGAGGGGTTACTTTATTGGCCATGAAAAAAGGAACGGTATCTGAAATGGAAAACCGGAAACTGGCCACCTTTCCTGTTTATTCAGACAGTGCCTTATGGAGTGGTGATTATTTCAGGAAAATAGATGAGTATTATTCGGATAATTTTCCCTTCAGGGATAAATGGATCAGTTTCTCCGGTTCTTTTAGGAATATTTTTGGGTATGAGTCCAGTGACATCACTATTTATAATCCCGCTAATGATGCTGAGGCCAACGAAAACCTGACGGATACAACAAAAAAAGTAAACAATGGCCCTTTGCCTGATGATGGTGCCACCGGGGAAGTGAAGAAAAGAGTTTTTGTTTTCAAGAACCGTGCTTTTGAAATGTTTGGAGGTGGCGAAGCGATGGGTAAATCGTATGCGAATGTGATCAACTCGTATAACCGGTTAAACTTACCAGGCCTGCAGGTTTATAACCTGGTTATTCCCGTAGCACTGGAATTTGAACTTACTGAGAAATATAAAAAATTACAAAAACCGAATCGCCCTGCTATTGAGAATATTTATAATCACCTCGATTCAAATATCAAAAAAGTTTGGGCTATTGATGAACTAAGGAACCACCGGGAAGAATATATTTATTTCAATACCGATCACCATTGGACAAGCCTTGGAGCTTATTATGCGTATCGTGCCTTTTGTGAAACAGCAGGCTCGATTGCAGTTTCGCTGGATACGGTTCCCTCGAAAGTCAAGCAAACATTCCTTGGGTCGCTGTACCGGTTAACAAGAGATCCGAAACTAAAAAGCAATCCTGATTCTGTCAGGTATTATAAATTCAGGGATTCGGTGAATTTTTATATTGGCAGCACGGCTAAGCTGGGTGTATGGACCAAATCAAAAATGTATGGGGAGGGTGCCAGTGGGTCCAATAGCTATTCTGTATTCCTGCAGGGAGATCTCCCGGTTGTGAAAATGGAAACACAGCATAAGAATGGCAGAAAGATCCTGATGATAAAAGAATCCTATGGAAATGCTTTTGCGCCTTTCCTCATCAATAATTTTGAAAAAGTAGTGGTGGTGGATCAGCGGTATTATACCGGCAACCTGGTGGAATTATTAAAATATGAAGGGATCACCGACTTGTTATTCATCAATAACATTTTTGCGGCACATACTCCCTTCCATATTGATAAGATCAAGGGTTTGAAAAAGTAGATCAGAGTTCAAGATTCTTTCTTACCCAGGCCACTTTAGGTCTTAGTTCGTTATTGTATTTATCACCCGTAGCATATTTAGAATACTTGAGAAAATCATAATAGGTTCCTTTGGGATGTTTAGCTTTCCATTTCGGGTACCGCTTATCCTGCCACTTTTTATAATAAGCGATGCAGGCTGAGTCAGAAGTGAATTTCATGCATTTATTCCCCTTAATATAAAAGCCAAAAAGATTATGGTAACGAAGACAACAGTTCTTGCAACTGAGCCAGCCTGTTTCCTGGATACTTTGGGCGATCACAAAATCGGCTTCCTGGATGCCGGCGGCTTTAATAGCATTGTATAAAGCCTGAATTTTGGGCTTATTGGACTTTTGAGAAAACCCTTCCTGAAGGCAAAGTAAAAGAAGAACAGCCAGTAATAGTTTCTTCATGCAGTTCATTTTTGATAAGCAATGGGTTGGTTCGTTTTCTAAGGAAAGATTTTAAGTTCGCTAAATATACAAAAACCGCACCCTTTTTAGAGATTCCTTTACTTTGCATAAATCAACAAACAGATATGAGCACAAGGTTAGTCGTGGATGGCCAGAACCAGTTGTTGGAAACAAGAGAACCCGGTTTTCCGGAACAACCGGCTCCTTTACGTATAGGTGCAACTGTCATTTCTTATATTTTTCATCCATTATTCATACCTGTATATATTGCCTGGTTCCTTGTAACAATACAACCTCATCTTTTTGCCAGCTTTACTCCTACGGAAAAGATCATTACTGTATTCCGCTTCTTTATCATGTATAGTTTTTTCCCCCTGATTACAATATTATTAGCGAAAGCATTAGGCTTTTTACAAAGCATATACCTGAAAACGCAGAAAGAAAGGGTCATCCCCTATATAGCTTGTGGTATCTACTATTGGTGGATGTGGAATGTGTTGCGCAACCAGCCTGAATTTTCCAGGGAGATTGTAATGCTTTCAATGGCCATCTGGATCGCTGCGAGTCTTGGGTTGTTAGCTAATATCACCATGAAAGTAAGTATGCATGCTATTTCCATGGGAGTAATGGTCACTTTTATCATGCTGCTTGGTCTGTCGCATCCGGATGGGTATGGCATTTATATTTCCATTGCGCTTATTTTAACAGGGCTTGTCTGTACAGCTCGTTTTATTGTTTCAGATCACTCACAAAAAGAGGTTTATACCGGGCTGCTGGTGGGGATAGTGTCACAACTGATTGCCAATTGGGTGTCCTGAGAAAAAAAATCCAAAAAATATTAGTTTTTATTTGCTAAATGATTTAGTTTCGTTCTCCCGTCAAAATTTTGGGGCGGGCCACCTGTAAAACCTAATTTTGGCAATGGCTAAATCAGAAAAAACTACCGATATGTCAACGAACAACGAAAAAATGAAAGCGTTAAAGCTTACCATGGACAAGATCGAAAAGGATTTTGGCAAAGGCAGTGTGATGTTGATGAATGAAAAATCCGGCGATGTACAGGAAGTCATTTCAACCGGCTCCATCGGCCTCGATGTGGCCCTTGGCATTGGCGGTCTGCCAAAAGGAAGGGTCATTGAGATCTACGGGCCCGAATCTTCTGGTAAAACAACTGTAGCCACCCATGTTATTGCTGAAGCACAGAAGAAAGGTGGTATGTGTGCAATCATTGATGCGGAGCATGCTTTCGACAGCAGCTATGCGCAGAAACTTGGTGTTGATGTTGACAATCTTTTGATATCACAGCCTGATTATGGTGAACAGGCACTGGAAATAGCCGACCGCCTGATTCTCTCCGGTGCCCTCGATGTAGTGGTGATCGACTCAGTAGCTGCCCTTGTTCCCAAAGGTGAGCTGGAAGGTGAAATGGGAGACAGTAAAATGGGTCTTCATGCCAGGCTGATGAGCCAGGCGCTGCGAAAACTAACAGCAACTATATCCAAAACAAATACGATCTGCATATTCATTAACCAGCTGAGAGAAAAGATCGGTGTCATGTTTGGTAACCCCGAAGTGACTACCGGTGGTCATGCGCTGAAATTTTATGCCTCTGTCCGGTTAGATATCCGTCGTTCCACCCAGATCAAGGATGGCGATGAGGCAATCGGTAACAGGGTAAAAGTAAAAGTGGTAAAAAATAAAGTAGCTCCGCCTTTCAGGGCTGCTGAGTTTGATATCATTTTCGGGGAAGGTATTTCCAAGAATGGAGAGATCATTGACATGGGAACAGAATTGGGAATCGTTCAAAAAAGCGGAAGCTGGTACAGCTATAATAATGATAAACTGGGCCAGGGCCGTGATGCCGTGAAGCAACTACTCGTGGATAATCCCGAGCTGGCCAAAGAAATTGAAGGGAAGATCAGGGAAAAGATCAAAGAAATGCAAACCGCTTAATAACGTTTTATTTGTTGCTTTACAATGGGTTAGTAAGTAACAACGTCCCGCCTCCGGCGGGACGTTTCATTTTCTTCACAAATATTTCACTGTAAAAAATCAAATCAATGTTTAAACATTGTATATTTGTGCTGTACTTCTGAACTAACTAAAAGAAGATTCGTTTTACCACATACTTATATGTCAACTCAAACAAACAAAAAGAGCCCTTGGCTGAAAAGGATATTACTCGGCGGTTTAGTCATTGTACTCGCAGGTGCCGGTATCTATTGGTATATCGCTACTGATACTTTCTCTGATACCAAAGACAGGAAATCTGCTTTTACAGTGGAGGCTATTGATTTTATCCGTGAATTTCAGCAAAATGATAGTCTCGCCAATTTAAAATATCGTGAAAAAATTATAACAGTTAATGGTACGGTTTCTGATTTAGAATCACCCGATACAGCCACTGTTAATGTGAAATTGATAGATACCACTTCTGGCAACTTTGCAATTTTCGCTTTCCAGGACCAGCATGTTGAAGAAGCCAAAAGTCTTAAAATCGGCGACAAAGTATCAATTAAAGGAAGTTGCAGTGGTGGAAGCCTAGACGGAATTCTTGAAGTAATAAAAATTGATTTTAAAAGAAGTGCATTAAACAAATAATAATTTAAATTATCACCCCAAAAAATAACCAAATGAAAAAAACAATTCTATTTCTTTCTTTCGTGGCCCTGACCGGCAGTATGTTCGCACAGAAAAAAACAACTACATCTGCCATTGTAAATTTTGATGCCAGTACTGCTATTGATGCATTACCAAAAGCTGAAAATAAAACAGTAACTGCTGCAGTTGACACTAAAACAGGAACTGTTGCTTTTGAAGCAACGGTTAAAAACTTTGCATTCTCCAACCCAATGATACAAGACCATTTTAATGGTGACAAATGGCTCAACTCCGATGCCTTCCCTAAATTCACTTTCAAAGGAAAGATCGCCGACCTGTCTAAAGTAAATTTCGCTAAAGATGGTTCTTACACAGTACAGGTTACTGGTGACCTTACTATAAAAGATGTAACAAAACCTGTTAGTACCGAGGCTACTATCGTGGTAACCGGTGGAACATTAAGCACAACAGCAGCTTTTTCTATAAAGCTGGCTGATTACGGCATAACCGGTGTTCCTATCGATGCTGGTAAGGTTGCCAAAGAGCCTAAGATCACTGTATCAGCAGAACTAAAGTAATAGTTTAGTTTATATATAAAATAAAGAGCCTTGCCTTCCGGTGAGGCTTTTTTATTTTGCTATACCTTCGAATTATGAGTATAAGAAAACTGGAAAGCCGCAAGAAAATTGCCTTAGTAGCTCATGATCATAAAAAGGCTGATCTTATTGACTGGGCAAACTATAATAAAAAGGTACTGAACAAGCATCGCCTTTTTGCCACCGGTACTACGGGCATATTATTGGAAACGGTACTTGATCAATCAGTAACAAAATTCCTGAGTGGACCACTGGGAGGTGACCAGCAGATAGGCGCCCAGATCGCCGAAGGGAATATTGATGTGCTTATTTTTTTCTGGGATCCGATGGAAGCCCAGCCACATGATCCCGATGTGAAAGCATTATTACGTCTTGCTGCTACTTATAATATCCCTGTCGCCTGTAACAGGGCTACGGCTGATTTTATGTTTACTTCCCCGTTGATGCATGAAGACTATGATGCTATACTACCCGATTATTCGGCATATTCAAACAGGAAATTGAAAAAATAATTTACTCCCCCAGTATCTTTTCTATATGTACTAGTTTACCATTTACATCAAATCCTTCTATTATTACCCTGAACTTCGTACTTACATCACTATTGTAAAATTTGATATTGACTGTTTTGGTTTCTGAATCAGTATAAATATCCGGGTTCCAGTAAAGTGTTCTCCGCCGGTCAGTTATTTGTGAATTATTCTCATTATTGGAATAGTCGGGATTATAAAACTCTTTTACAATTGAATATCCAGTACTGGTAAAATATTCCAGCTTATCCGCTTGCTGGTTATTGTCTTTTTTCTTTGTATAAACAGCAATAGCCCCGCCAGGTGAACCGCTGCCTACACCAACAAAACCAGCCTCGTAATATTTCACCAGTGCGATTTCATCAACCCTTAATGATCGCAGTTGGCTTGCATCAGCCGGTGCTTCATCAATGAAAACCCCAACTGCCCATTTTTGCCCTGTTCCAAGACTGAAATTTTTCCTGCTTACAAACCTGTTTCCCTGTAATTCCACATGTGTAATACTATTCCGGATCCAATCCATCACATTTAAAGATTTGTCATTCGCCGGAAGGTTAATATTATCAAGATTGACTTTACCCGGAGCCCTGAAAACCCCGGTCGTGTATTTTTCATTTACCACATCAAAAGGTTTCTTTGCTGTTTTAGACTCAACGGTAACATTAGCAAGTTCCTTTATTTTTTCCCTGTTTTTCATCCACTCATACTGTTCTTTTATTGCTTTACTTAACTTATCAGGATAAAAATGAAGATATGCTGCATCATCGGGTAAGGATACCTTCTGGTTGATTAGATCAGTATGAATTTTCACTGGCTTTTGTTTCCCCTGCAGGTTAGAATAAACGTAAAAGAAATTAGCCTTGCCGTTAAAAGCAGCCGAATCAATAATAAAGCTTCCATCTTGAGCCACAGGTATTTCATAACTCTGTGAAGTGGAGTCCTCATTTTCCTGGTAAATACTCAATTTACCTCCGGACACATGTTGTTTATCCTGTTCGTCATTCACAAACCCGGCAACCGAAAGCAAGTAAGGTTCATTTGTCTTTTTTACTTTCAAATTTCCAGTCAGTAGTTCTTTCCAGGTGAACCGCACCCAACCATGTGTCAGCATCAGGTTATCCATTGCAAGAGCTGCTGTATCCCCGGTTCTTTCAAAATACCATGCAGGGTTATGAATATACCCTTTCAGATCGCCGGATAATAAAAAAGCTGACCAGATATTTTCCTTGTTCTCACTGCTGCTACCAGGAGATGCATCTGTAACCGCAACGGAAAGACTCCTTTGGATAGAGGCAGGAAAATCAATATCAAAAGAATTCATTGCCCTTTTAGCACTGTCATACTTTTTGGTATTGATATTGCCCGCAGAGATATACTCCCTGTTATTGACAAAAGAAAGACGCTCAGCTAAAGGAAGACCTTCTTTATTGAAAACCGTAAAATGAAGTATGCCTGACGGCAGGCTATCCGTTAAAACATGCCCTTTTACAGACATATAGTTTTCAAACTCAATATCTGTTTCATTAACAACCTGGTTATTCATTACACCTACCAGTGTAATATTCTGAAAATCTGATTTGTCTTTTACACTTCTGGATACTGTAAAAGCTATACCGCCTGGTTCGTACTGGATTTTTAAGTTGATCCCCGAACTTATTACTTCTGGTAAATTAAATGAATGAAGATTACCATTGTATTCAACCTCTGCCTTATATTTTCTAGAAAGCTGTGGTTTGAACTGAACCCGGCCGATACCATCGTGATATGATTTGAAAGAAGCTATTGTTGTTCCTTCTTCATTCCGGATCACCCCGTTGACCTCAACAGGATTGCCGCCCGCATCCGTTGCTTTAAAGGCTACAACCGTCAGCAAGCCGTCCACAAGATTTCCACTTTCCGGGAAGAACTCAATTTTAATACTCTGCGGAGTCGCGGTGATTTTTCCTGCAGTTGATGGGTTATAGATGTAAATATTCTTCCGGTAAATAAAGTCACTCCCATATGTCAGCATGCCGGCAGTGGTTGCAATAAAATAGTAATTACCCTGTGGCAGGGAGTCAGGTAAATCAATATTTCCTTTTGCCGCTGCTCCCGTTACCGGGTATTTTTTTTCAGCAATTGTGTGGCCTTTATCATCAGCCAAACGGATATAGAAATTTGAACTTATTCCGCTTGGCAAACTATTACTCGAAAAATAAGCTTTAAACCAAATGGTCTCCCCGGCTATATAATTTTCCTTATCATAGTGAATAAATATTTTTTCAGCAGGAAACTGAGCAGCTAATACGGCAAGCAACGAATCTCTTTTTTGAGTAATCCCTTTTATCCCGGTACTACATAAAAGCAACAGCAAAAGGATTAGCCTGGTATTTCTCATGTCTGGCTGTTTATTGTAAATATAAATTGTTACCCGGGCAAGTTACTATATCAAAATGATGACTGGTATGAGTTTAGTTATCTGGGGCTGATCCGATTTTTCCCTACCCTTTCACTAAATAGGCAGCATTCGCAGTAACTTTGACTGATGTCTTTTAAACTCTATGCTCCATTTCCCCCGGCCGGCGATCAGCCCGGTGCTATTCACCAGCTGACAGAAGGTGTTATGCAGGGTGAAAAATACCAAACGCTGTTGGGTGTAACAGGTAGTGGTAAGACTTTTACCATTGCCAATGTCATACAAAATACACAACGGCCAACATTAGTCCTGACACATAATAAAACGCTGGTAGCCCAACTTTATGGTGAGTTCCGGCAGTTCTTTCCTGAAAATGCAGTTGAATATTTTGTCTCCTACTATGATTACTACCAGCCGGAAGCTTATATGCCGGTTAGTGATGTATATATTGAAAAGGATCTCAGTATCAATGATGAGCTGGATAAATTGAGGTTGAGGGCTACTTCCAGCTTATTGAGTGGCCGCCGGGATATCATTGTAGTGGCTTCCGTAAGTTGCATATATGGTATGGGAAATCCGACCGATTATGAAAACGGGATCATCCG
>CALRSN020000064.1:0-8456 GCA_943370865.1 Bordetella parapertussis | reverse complement strand
ATCACTGTTACTGTGAATGGCCCAGGTGGGTAAATTAGCCCCGGCAATAAACCGGGCTGTTGTATCCGAATAAGGATTATTATAACCCGCCACCGGTGCCAATGCGGCCAGCCGGTAAGCGGCTGCCAGGTTGTAGGGTGTTTTCCAGGCCACATCACCACCTATACTATAACCGGTGCAATAGATACGGGTGGTATCGATCCTGTACCGGGGCAGCATGTAATCGATCACCTGTTTTATTTCCAGCGGGGTGGGTTTTGATGTGAACTGCGGGGAAATAACAATAAAAGAAGTGGATTGCCCATTGACTGTAAACGTAGCGGGGAAAGCACTGGTATTGATGTAATAGGGTATGCCTTCATAACTGAGCATGATGTTCATGGCTGAGGCCGTGCCATTTCCGTATGAGCCGGCACCGTGTATATAAAAGATTAGCGGGTATTTGGTGGTTGCGTTACTGGTGTAGTTGACCGGCAGGTATTCCCAGTAACCCCGGCACTTGCTGTTGATGGTTACTGTTCTGGCAGTGTGGGTTTGAGCAAATAGTAATTGGCTCGTTAACAAACAAAGGAGCAAAAGGCGGTCCTTTGCACAGGATAAGATGGGTGGCATTCGGAAATTAAATTTTAACTACTAATACAAATGAATTGTACTGGTGTTTGTACAATGGTTCGTTGTTTATTTAAATAGGGAATGGAAAAAGTTGTGGAGGCAGCAATAGAGAAATTAAAATAAGATTTTTCCGGAAAACCATAATCCCCATTTTCTCCACAAAGCCGGTAGGGTACATATCAATCGTTGCTTACATATGTGCAGGCAGCGTGTAATAGCAGCAACTGATCAATTGGTATTTATGTCGAAAAACCGGTAGCTTCATCCCGTTAAATTCAATCATTAATTCCTGCATCATGCGAAAACTTATTATCTCGGCTGCCATTATCACTGCCTTCCTTTCTCTATCAGCCACTGACCAGCATAAAAAAGGCTGGGTCTCTTTATTTGACGGCAAAACACTGGATGGCTGGAAAGTGGGAGCCAATGCCTCCTGCTTTTCCGTGGTGGATGGTTCTATTATGGTGAATGGGAATGTGGCCCATCTTTTTTATGATGGCCCGGTGCAGCAGCATGACTTTAAAAATTTTGAATTCAAAGCCGATGTAATGACGATGCCAGGTTCTAATTCCGGTATCTATTTTCATACCGTGTACCAGGAAAGTTCGTGGCCGAAAAAAGGGTATGAAGTGCAGGTGAATAATTCGCATACCGACTGGCGGCGCACCGGCAGCTTATATGCCATACAGGATGTACGGGAAGTGTATGTAAAAGACAGTATCTGGTACACGGAACGGATCAGAGTAAAAGGCAAACACATTTCCGTATTCATCAATAATAAACAGGTGGTGGATTATACCGAGCCGGAGGATGTAAAGCGGGATAAAGGAATGGAAGGCCGGCTCATCAGCAGCGGTACCTTTGCCTTACAAGGGCATGACCCGAAAAGCAAAGTGTTCTATAAAAACATTATGGTGAAAGTGCTGCCGGATTAAGTGCTGTTAGCGCTGTAAGCGACAGAATAGGGATTCGAAACCGGAAGTTTCGTATAGTGATGAAACCGGCATTTTACTAGATTTTTTACACAGTTCATGTTATAGACATGCACTTTCCGTGAAGTGTTATCTTTTCAAATCGAATAAATATTTCTCCCGATTAAATCTGTCTACATAGAGAGCAATGTTATGGTTGAGTACGTAAAACTTCAGTGTTGTTTGATCGAACGGAAACGAGTAGCTTACAAATTTGCAAACTGTACCATTGATTGTATCGGTGTAAGTTAAATAAGATTGAATTACAGTTTCAGTAATCTTTGTGTCAATAGATGTTAATGAGCCAGGGGCAAAGAGTTTGACGGTGTTCATGTTCGGATCGTCAACTTGGTGGGAGAAGGATCCGCTTTTGAATTCACACTTATCAAAGTTTAGCTCAATTTTTTCGGCTGTTGATTTAAATATTTCAATTTCGGTGTTGACGACTTGTTCAATTATTTTTTTCTCTTTTCTAAGTGAGTTGGATATAAGCCACACACCAAAGATCCCTAAACCAATAAAGAATATGTACCATAATATTGGGTAAGGAATCAAAGTTCCGTCATAGTGCCTGAAAAATATCGTTCCAAAGAAGCAGATTAAGATCAATAAAAGCCCAACAGCTGTCCTCATAAGTAAATTCGAGAGTTAGTCAAAATTTGGCTCATTAATAATAGGATGTCGCTAAACCAGCCCCTATAAATCATAAATATACGCAATAGCTAATATGGTTTTATATTGATAACCGATGGAAATTTTTACCAGGTAATCTCTGTAACTGTCTTCTTACATCTGCACAATATTCTCTGGTCCTAAATAAATAACATCCCAGGTTACGGGTTGACTGGAATATTTGCAAAACTCCCTGACAAAGCAACGCTGTTGGACAGTGTAGCGGAAAAATTTCCACTGATTTGATTATTTGAATAGGCTGTAATATTAACTGTTCCTGTAGCTGATAGTAGGGTAAATCCGAGATCATCAATATAACGTATGGAGTTAGGACTTGTGGTCAAGTTATAGGAACCTGCACTAAACGAGGATAGGGCTATCGTCGGGCCTGTGCCGGGAGAGTTTTGCTGGGTTCCGGTGCCACCCATTATAACAGGAGTTAAACTCCAGGTCAGGTATGCTCCTTTAAAGTTGGCAGTGTAGCTGGTTGTGCCGTATGTCCAGGTGAAACTGCTGTTTGAAGAATTGTCACCTGATTTATTGCAGGATGAAACGCCGGAAATCCCAATAACAATCAATGATATTAGGGCAATGAAACCGGGAAGCTTTTTTCTCATAATTTATAGTATGTTTTAATAGCTAATTCTATAGAATGATATCTCCCTTTTTGTTTGTATTTGGATTTAACCATTATAAGTCTACTTCATGGAATTAAAATATTTTTTATAAGCGAGGTAAAATCGCAACAGTTTCTCTGGCTTCACTTTTTTCATTTCAATTCCTCTTTTATAGTCATCGTACCAAAGTAGGGCTTCGCAGTAAGAAACGTTAAGGGCATTTTCTAGTTCAGGTGTTATTGTTTCTAAATGGGTTTCAATAAAGCCGAAACATTTCTTCAGTTCTTCGATATTTTTCTCTTCAATCTGCTGAATAGAGTAAGCAGCAAGCCGCCCAATTTTATAATGATCTCCATCTTCTGAATTAAATTCAGCTGCAATTTTAGGGAAGTGAATTGAAAGATTGAAATAGAAATTATCAGGACTCATGGTATAAGAGCAAATTTTTAGTTGTTACAAACCTGTACCATCAATCACTGCAACTGCCTCTTATACAACTGCACCGCATTCTCCAATCCTAAATAAATAGCATCACAAATGAGGGCATGGCCGATACTTACTTCATCTAACCACGGGATGTTCTGTTTAAAAAATTGCAGGTTCTGTAGGTCCAGGTCGTGCCCGGCATTTAAACCCAATCCCAGTTCCTTTGCTTTCAACGCTGCTGATACATAAGGAAGAATTGCCTGTTGCTTATTGCCTGTTGCATATTGTTTGGCGTAGCCTTCTGTATATAATTCGATTCGGTCGGTTCCGGTTTCAGCAGCACCTCTCACCATTTTTACATCAGGGTCAACAAAAATGGAAACACGGATGCCGGCCTTTTTAAAAACACCGATCATGTTTTGCAGGTAATCTTTGTTCTTAATCGTATCCCAGCCATGATCGGAAGTTAGTTGCCCGAGTGTATCGGGTACTAAGGTCACCTGGTCGGGTTGGGTTTCTAATACCAGGTCCACAAATTTTTGTTCCGTGCAGTTACCTTCAATATTGAATTCCGTAGTGATGATCTTTTTGATCTGGCGCACATCTTCATAGCGGATATGCCGTTCATCTGGTCTTGGATGCACGGTCACCCCATCAGCCCCAAAACGCTGCACATCCATCGCGGCTTTTACTACATCGGGATTATTGCCGCCTCTTGAATTACGGAGCGTTGCGATCTTATTAATATTCACACTCAGTTTGGTCATTACACAATTATTTGCGCCAAAGTTAATACAGCTAAAAACAAAAACCCGCCATATGTATGACGGGTACTAAACCTTATCCTGTAGATATGAATACTATTGTTTGAACAAACGGGTCTGGCCAATCACATTTTTTTGCCCATCCGTGATGCTGAGCCTGTAAATGCCAGCCGGCAGCTTTTTTGAAACGTTCATGCTGTAATTGTTATTGCCTTTGCTGAGCTGATTAATATCAGCCTGGATTGTTCTTCCTGCCATATCCGTGATCGTACTGGTTACCTGCTGCGCTGCCGCAGAATGAAGACTGATATTCACCTGTGAGCTGAACGGATTGGGATAAGTTACCAGTTCTGTTACCAGGTCTTTATTACTGATCCGGGCAACCGAAGAGTATTTGAAGCTCCCGTCCTGGTCAACCTGCTTGAGCCGGTAGAAAAGAGTGGCTTTTGCGGGGTTGATATCGGTGTATGAATAGTCTGTTCTTTCACTTGTATTACCACGGGCAGTAATAGTTCCTATGGCCGACCAGTCACTGGCATTGCTGCTTCTTTCAACTGAAAAATGCGAACTGTTGCTCTCCTGGGCTGTTGCCCATTTCAATTGTACATCATTGGCGGATTGTGCAGCACTGAAGGAAATAAGGTTAACGGGTAAGGTCAGTAACTGGAAAGTAATATTGCCAATAGCAAAATCCTGTGCGGCCGGATCGGCATCCGCACCGGGAGCATTATCAAAAACCACCACGATACGGGAGATGATATTGCTGCCAAAATCAACAGAAACTGTTCCCCGTTGGTCAACCAGGCTGGAATTGCTGTTACCGGCTTGCCCGCTGCTGCTGTTGACAGCGGCACTGCTTCCACTGAGTGACAGGAAAGCCGGATCAGTGACAGCATCATATTTTGTTATAACCGGTGTGGAAGGAGTAAAGAAATTCATATAACCGGTTACAGTTACCCGGTCAAAATAATTGGTGGAGGTAGCTGTACTTTTATCAATATCTGCGATGCGGAAAGAAACATTTCTTACAATAGTCGAAAATTCAATTACCAGCATTACGGAACTGCTATTAGTGGTAAAGTCAGTGCTGAACTGGAGGCGGTCTGCTGAACCGGGTACAACGAATGTAGCACCAGCTACCGTTGGTGTCTGAGCTCCGGAGGGAGATAATCCATAAGTTCCGCTGAAAATGAAAGATTCAACATTGCAGTTAACACCAGTGCCGGCAACATTGATGGCGGTACGTTTAGTATCACCATTAGCCCAAGCGGGAGAAAAGGAGCTGCCCCAATTGAGTACCTGGGCAGTAATTTCGGTGGAAGTAAACAGCAGGACAAAGCCTGCCATAAGTAAAGGTCTTCTCATGACTAGGATAGAGGATGGTTGTCGTATAAACGCTAAGGATTTATGCTTATTGTGCAAAAAAATAAAAGAAAATTAATACCAGTCTACAATTCCATCCAGGTATGATCAGCCAGGAGCCGTACAGCAGCCACAAATTTTTTAAAAGGACCGGCTGGTCCCCATTCTTTAGGAGCCACCAGGGAAAGCATAAAGCTCTCATCCTGCTTTTCATATAAATAATAGGTTTGGCCGATATTGGGTTTGAAAGAAAGCTTCGCATTATAGATCATCAATGAGAGGTCTTTTCGTTTCTGGATTTCCTGTGCCTGCAGGGCCAGCAGTTCGATTTGTTTCCGGATCTGGTCCAGTTGCATATTGGTCTGCTCTTCCATCGCAGTAAGAGCTTTGTGTTTGATCATCCCTTCTTCTGTCGGCCTGATCAGGGCACCGGCCACCGAAGCAGAGTAGGGAAGAACACTGAGTTGTTTATGATAGATCTCGGAATTGGTATAGGCTGTGCCATCTGGTTTTGATCCTTGTTGTGTGATCTTGAGATAACCATTGGGCATGATTTCATGTACCACATGTAAACTAACCTGCCCGTTTTTATAAAAATGGATATCGAAACTGATACTGTCAATAAAAGTAGCTTGTGCATGATCGGCCAGATCCCGGTTTTGAAAGGGATTCAGGTCACCATCGGCGATCAGCTTATACTGTGAAGCAAATGCCTGGTTCTCCAGAGTTACCCAGTTATGCGAAATGCTCAGCTCTTTACGACCTTCTGTTGATTCGATCTTGTAAATGCCGCTTTTGGGCCTTTCGCCGTATTCATAATTACCTTTTTCGGGAAAAAGCTGCCAGGAAGCCAGAAAATTATATGCCTGCACCAAGTGGAAAAAATTACGAGTTATCGGTTGCTTATTAAAAACTACGCTTTTAACAGTATAAGGCTGCAAAGGTTTTATTTTCCGGGCAAATAAAAAAGAAGGATTGCCATAAATTAGCAGTTATGAAAACTAAATGGCTAGGCCTGCTGATCATGTTCCTGCTTCTTTCAGGAAATGTAATGGCGCAACAAACGCTTCCTACCGCAGAAAGTCTGTTGAAAAAGGCGTATAAGGAGGCAACCGCTAAGAAAAAGAACGTATTTATAATTTTTCATGCTTCGTGGTGTGGCCCCTGTAAGACCATGCAGGCCTCCATGAATGACAAAAAAATTAAAGCATTTTTCGACAGTAGCTATATCATCGTGGACTTGGTGGCTTTTGAGTTTGATGAAAGCGAAAACAATCCCGGTGCCGGTGAACTACTACAGAAACATAATGATAATAATGCCAGTATTCCCTTCTGGATGATACAGGATGCAACGGGGAAAGTGCTGGGGGATTCCAGGATCGTACCGGTGTACAGCAAGGATGGTACAAAGGAAAATATGGGCTGCCCCGTGACCGAAAAGGAAGTTGACTACTTTGTCAGTTTGTTAAAGAAAACATCCGGCCTTACAAACCTGCAATTAGAAGCGATCCGAAAAAGATTCCAGGCAAACGATAAATAATATAAGCCGTGTCACCTGTTATCTGGCAATTCTTCTTCGATTAACTGGTGTAGTTGTTTCTCATTCTGTTCTATCCAGACCGGGAGTTGCTGCGCTGGCAGTTTCCAGCCATTTTCCTGTTTGACCATCTGGAATAAGATCCTTTCACCCCTGTCATCCACCACGTTAATGCTGAAACGTTCTGTATCTCCACCATTCAATTTCCTGAAATTGAATTCCCGTAACCGTCCGCCAGCCTTCACCAACCGGGTGAATTGTATGGCCCTGATAAATTTTATCTCCATAAGTTAGCATTATTAGTAAGACAATAGAGCAATTACTATGCTAACAGAACATTCAAAAGGCAAAAGTTGTTCACAAAGTTGATGTTATATAATTATAAGATTGGCCGGGTATTGAATCTTGTATTAATTTTCACAAGCTTCGTTTTATCTTTAGGAAATAGTTATATATATGAAACTTGTTTTTGTTCTCTTATTGGTGCTGCCTTTTTCATTAGTTGCACAGGATTGCAAATTGATCAAAGAAGCTGACCCCTATACCAAAGAAAGAACCATTTCCACCGGTTTTATCCCACTTACAGGTGCTTCCCTGTCGATCGATGCCCGGAAAGCCGAAGTGGATCTGTTGTTCTCTGTGCTGGGGGCTGACCGATGTTTTACAGACGCATCTACCGCTGCTATTTTTTTCGTTGGCAGTAAAGTAAAGCAAACCCAGCGTAATGCTGGCTCCATGAATTGCGAGGGACTTTTTCATATCATCTTCCGTAACACGGCTACCCCGGCACCATTTCTCCGGAAAATGGCAACACAGAAGATCGAAAAGATCGTATTCACCGGTACGGATAAAAAGGAAATAGTAATTACACTGGATCCTGAACAGCAGCAGGTAGTCATGGAACTGGCTGCCTGCATGGTTAAAGAAGCCCCAACGCTACTGCAATAAAAGAGTTGTTGTAATTTGCAGCCCAGATCAAATCAACAGCTTTGAAATCTTATTTAGGAACTTATTCTCTGCCCGGTGCTGAGGCTAATGAAGCAACAGTATTGGTATTTGATAAAGAAGTGCATATTGGTTACCGATCTGCCTCCGGTCATCACCAAACCCTGAAATGGAATATTACTGATGTGGAAGCTGTCTTTGAACTTGCATCCCAATCTACCCGTATCAGGAACAAAACCGACAGAACTATTGAAATCCTGGTTAATGGCAAAGAAGCAGCCGGTTATATCAGTACCCTGCAAGTGGAACAGCAAAAACCCTGGCATCAAAAAGATAAAGCAAAGGAGTGGGGCAGGAATTCCCTGATATTTTTGGGTGTGGCCGGCGTGCTGGTATTATTATATTTTTTACTGGTTCCGTGGATGGCAGAAAAAATGGCTTCGCAGGTTTCTGTACAAACAGAAGAAGGTTTTGGTGATGCTGCCTATACCGGAATGAGACTGGAAGAACAGGAAGATACCGCTGCAAGCTTTGCTGTCAATCATTTTTT
>CALRSN020000063.1:0-8510 GCA_943370865.1 Bordetella parapertussis | reverse complement strand
CTGGTAAAGAAAACCTGTTTGGTCTCAAACTGGGATACGTCAAACTTTACTTCTGTTTTACGGAACAAGGTTGATTGGCCTGTTGTAATATTATACCGGAAAATGGTCGGCGGGTAACTGAACGAGGAGTAAGTATAGAAAAATTCTTTGGAGTTAATATCTCCTCCAAAACCTCCGGCAGAACCAATACCCGGCAGTTTGATCTCCCTTACCAGTTTACCATCATAACTATGCTGGTAAACCCTGGTGGACGCATCTTTCAGGTAACTGGCAAACAGGTAGCCACCACCGGTACCAACACCCTGCAACACTTCTTCTTTTTCGGCGATCACCGTTTTCCAGTTTTCTTTGCCCGGGTTCTTCGGGTCCACCAATACTATTTTATAATTAGGCGCATCTTCATTGGTGCGTATTAATAACTTATCGCCCACATTGGTGACCACGGACGGACTTGTTTTAAAACCAGCGATCAATAAAGTGAATTTTGGATCAGCGGCCTTCATGTCTTTCACCCATATCTCCCCACCACTGGTTCCTTCGGACATACTAATGATAAGGAAACGATTATCCTCCGTCATACCACCACCCATATTACGTAATGGATGTGCATCATCTTTATAGATCAATACATCTTCAGCCTGCGAAGTACCGATCTTATGATACCATACCTGGTGAAACTGGTTTTGTTTGCTCAGTTTGCTTTTTTCATCCGGCTCAGGGTAACGGCTGTAATAAAACCCTTCATCTCCCTTCCAGTTAAGACCACTGAACTTTATCCATTTTACATTATCGGCTAATTTTTTCCCGGTGGCTGCATCCAGCACAAAGGCCTCCTGCCAGTCGCTTCCGCTCATAGCTACTGAATACCCAACATGTTTATTGTTTTTTGAAAAAGACCAGGCTCCTAATGCCGTGGTACCATCTGCGGATAGTTTATTAGGATCAAAGAAAACCTCCGGCTTGCCATTCAATCCTTTTTGGCGGTAAATAACACTCTGGTTCTGCAAACCATCATTCTTGCTGAAATAATAATAGTCGCCTTTTTTGGATGGAGAACCATATTTAGGATAGTTCCATAATTCTTCCAGTCTCTTTTTCACTTTATCCCGGTAAGGAATCGTCGCCAGGTAATCATTCGTTACTTTATTCTGCTGCTGCACCCAGGCTTTGGTCTCTTCACTGTTATCATCTTCCAGCCAACGGTAAGGATCGGCTACTGGAGTGCCATGATAGTTATCCGTAACATCCGTTTTTTTTGTTTCAGGATATTGCAACTGTGCCAACGACAAGAGTGGCAAGGAAAGAAAAAAGAAGGCCAGTATTTTTTTCATACACAAAAATTTATTGTCCTAAAGTTAACCGAAACAACAGCCCAAAGAACAGCCATCTGATAAATGGCCTTTCGGCGGGATGAGTGATAAATTTTGTAATTACCTTATCACTGTAGGAGCTCCGCTGCTCAACCAGGTAGCAAAAATTTCCGAAACTTTCCAGCGCTGGCCTGCGTAGAGGCGGGGCCTTACAATGATATAATCAAAGAAGTCTTTAAGATAGCCCGGCTGGCATTCCACCATGACATACAATACTTTTTGGCCTTTAAATTCCCCACTTTTTATTTCCACATCCATCGAAGGATTGTTTTCGAGGAAATACTGGCCGGTAAACTGAATGTCACGCACCATCGAATCGATCAGTTTCTTTTCATCTGCCTCTGTCCATTTTTGAAATACACTAAACCGGTCATAAAAAGGCTCTTCATGTACGTTTTGTAGTTCGATAAAATGAGACGCAAGGCCTATGATCTGCTTCCGGTATATTTCAGGTTTATTAACTACTGTGTACAAGAGATCATTCTCTTTGGGAGTTATACCGCTTTCCTTATAATTAATAGTAAAATAATAATAGTCTCCCTTGATGAGATGGCAACGGCCGGCCCCGATCTCGGCTGTGTCAGCTTTACCGTCTTTATAAACACCTCTCAGCAGGCCAGGCTGTTTTTCCTTCAGCAAAGGCCCACCGGGAAGATATACCTGCACCACTTTAATGCTATCGTTCAGGTCAACCATATAATCCGTAACAGGAAAGGCTCTCACCCATTTCGTGGTATCGGCCTGGGCAATACATCTTCCACCGGCAAAAAGAAATACGAAAAGCAATACTTTCTTCATCATGATGATTTGATTTACAACTTAACGCAGGAAATTTTCCTTTTTTCTGCGTACTGGTGGGTATTTATGTTAAGAAGAACTGAAAGATACTTTATAAGCTCTTCCGTGTTTAAAAAACACAATCAAAACAAAACCTTATTTTTGAGGGCCTTTTACCCTTCGAATATTCAAACGATTGTTCGTCTCAGACAAATAATTAATCAGCAGAAGATAGCAGAACAATACTATGGCAAAAAAAGTAACAAAGATCGGGGTACTGACATCTGGTGGGGACGCCCCGGGCATGAATGCGGCCATCAGGGCGGTGGTACGCACCGGCATTTATCATGGATTAGAAGTTTTTGGTATCATGCGTGGCTACCAGGGCATGATCGAAGATGATATATTCAAAATGGATGGCCGTTCGGTGGCAAATATCATCCAGCGGGGCGGTACCATTTTGAAAACGGCCCGCTGTAAAGAATTCTATGAACCCGAAGGAAGAAAGATCGCTTACGAAACACTGAAGAAAAGAGGGATTGACGGTTTAGTGATCATTGGTGGTGATGGCTCATTCCGTGGTGCCGTTAAGTTCAGCCAGGAATATGATATTCCCTGTATCGGTTTAGCAGGAACAATTGATAAAGACATTGCAGGAACAGATTTCACCATTGGATTTGATACGGCTGTAAACACGGCCGTAGAAGCAATCGATAAGATCAGGGATACCATGGATGCGCATGACCGTATCTTCATCATAGAAGTGATGGGGCGTGATGCAGGCTATATCGCCCTGCACAGTGGTATTGCCACCGGTGCAGAGAATATCCTGGTTCCGGAAAGGAAAACCAATATGGATGACCTGATCGTATCACTGCAGGAAAAAGAGCGTCGGAAAAAATTAGTGAACCTCATTGTGGTGGCAGAAGGAGATGAATTTGGCGGTGCTAACGAGGTACAGAAAGTATTGGAAGAAAAACTTCCGAATGCAGAGATCAGGGTTTGTATACTCGGTCATATTCAGCGGGGTGGTTCACCCAGTTGTATGGACAGGCTGATCGCCAGCCGGATGGGCTACCATGCCGTTGAGAGCCTTATGGAAGGCCGGCATAATGTATTTGTAGGTATCCTTAATAACAAGATGCATTATATACCCCTTGAAACCGCCGTGAAGAATAAAGGCAAGATCAGTGAAGAGTGGATGAAGATCGTTAAGATATTAGCCAGTTAAAATATCACAACAGGTGCTGGCGGCTGATCGCTGGTTCCTGTATCTCACCAGGTCAGCACAAGTAACCAGAAACGAACACTATGAGTAAGAACATTGAAAAATACCTGCACAAAGAATTTGACAAAGAGGCCGGCCGTAAACATGCTTTTAAAAGAACCAAGATCGTAGCCACAGTTGGCCCTGCCTGTGATACGTATGATAAATTACTGGAACTGGTAAAAGCCGGCGTGAACGTTTTCCGCCTCAATTTTTCCCATGGAGATCATGAAGGTAAAGGGAAGATCATTGATATGATCCAGGAGATGAATAAGAAAGAACCGTACAATATCTCCGTGCTTGCCGACCTGCAGGGGCCTAAACTGAGGGTAGGTGACATTGAGGGTGGTTCACTGGATATCAAAGAAGGTGATATACTTACTTTCACTAACCAGAAACTGGTGGGTACCATGGAAAAGATCTATGTCTCCTACCCCGATCTTCATGCCGATGTGAAAGTGGGTGAAAAGATATTGATCGACGATGGTAAACTGGAAGTGGTGGTGAAAGAGATCACCAAAGAAAAAGATGTAAAAGTGGAAGTTACCCTGGGCGGATTATTACTTCCCAAAAAAGGAGTTAACCTGCCGGATACGAATATTTCTCTCCCCTCTTTAACAGAAAAAGACCTTGCCGATCTTGACTTTATCCTGACACAAAAAGTGGATTGGGTGGCTTTATCTTTTGTCAGAAAACCCAATGATATCATTGACCTCAAGAGAAGGATTACAGAAGGTGGCCATAAAGCTAAAGTGATCGCCAAGATCGAAATGCCGGAAGCCTTAAAAAATTTACGGGATATCATTGTGGAAAGTGATGGTATCATGATTGCACGTGGCGACCTGGGCGTTGAATTACCCATTGAAGAAGTCCCGCTGATCCAGAAAGATATTATCAAAAAATGTTTACATCGTGCCAAGCCCGTGATTGTGGCCACGCAGATGATGGAAAGCATGATCGACCGGACAAAACCAAACCGGAGTGAGATCACCGATGTGGCCAATGCGGTGCTGGAAGGTGCCGATGCAGTGATGCTGAGTGCAGAAACCGCCACTGGTAAATATCCAAAGTTGGTGGTGGAAACCATGAGCAAGATCATTCATGAGATCGAGACCAAAGCCTATGATTACGACCGGGAAGAAATGCTGAAACCACAACCCCACTCTCCTTCTTTCCTGAGTGATGCGATCTGTTATAATGCCTGTAAACTGGCAGAAGACGTCAGCGCAGATGCCATTGTAGGTATGACACAAAGTGGTTATACCGGTTTTACCCTGAGTAGCTACCGACCCAAAGCATTTTTATACATATTTACCAAAGAGAGATCATTGGTCAATCAGCTAAGTCTCAGCTGGGGTGTTCGTGCTTTTTATTACGATGAAGAAGAAAGCCTGGATGATATCGTATTCGACCAGATTGATATTTTGAAAGAAAGAGGATTTGTCACCAAAGGAAATGTGGTGGTCAGTACAGGAAGTACGCCTATCCATTTGCACCTGCCGACAAACGTTCTTAAAATCACTAAAGTGGAATAAAAAAATAAGCCGGTTTTACCGGCTTATTTTTTAGATAGCATTACTGCCAGGCGCAGAGGATAACTGCTGCGAGAATATTACCTGTAATATGATAACCGCTGTCGATCAGTGTTAATACCTGAGGTTTGCTTTGGTAGAGATAAGAAATAGTAATCCCGATGGAGGCAAAACAGACTCCTGTAAACACGCCAAGTTTAATTCCTGATAAATAACCAGACAACATCAGCCGGTATATTAAAATACCAAGACCAATACAGACCACTAATTCCAGTAAGAAAGTGAAGGCCATGATGCCACCCACACCTTTCCTGGCATCTGGCTTTTTCATATCCACGCCGCTGCTGGTTATCCATTGATTCGCAAAAAGTAATTTGGAGTACCAAAGGGCTCCTAACATAAAATAGGCAAGAGCTGCTACCAGAACAGCCGGCCAGTTCAGTCCTTCGATGAATGAAGTATCCATTTCAAAGCAGTTTTGGTGAATGTAAAAGTTAGTCATCTTTGTTCAAAAAACAAAAACCTTATGTTGATAGTAGACTCACTCAATTGGAACTTCTATTAAGGTATAATAATAGAAAAGGGCTGCTGATCGTTGGTCAGCAGCCCTTTTCTATGCTAAATATCAGTTACATCCTTTTGATCATTACGTTCCTATACCATACGGTATTACCGTGGTCCTGTAATGCAATCTTCCCCTTTTTATAAGTGCCAAAATCAGGCATCTTCACAAACTTGCTCCCGGCTACCAGTTTTTTCCAGGCATCATCCCATAAAGTGGTGCTAACCACATTCTCTCCATTCAGCCACAGTTCCAGTTTTGCATTCACACATTTAATTTCCACCTGGTTCCATTCCCCCGCAGCTCTAACGGTTTCTTTACTGGAACTGATCAGGTCATACAGGTCTCCTGCCCGGTGTTTAATGATCTTTGAATCAGGATGACCATTGTTATCCAGCACCTGCATTTCAGGAGCCGTTTCCCAGGGCCATTTATACTTCGCGGTGTCTTCATGCACATAGAACATGATACCACTGTTGCCGTCTTTAGCGATCTTCCATTCCAGCTTCAGGTGAAAATTTTCAAACTCTTCATCACTTACGATATCACCGCCATCTTTGATTTGCCAGTTTTCTTTTATCGTGGTATCAAGGTATAAAGTGCCCTCTGCTACCTTCCAGGCACTACCAACAGGATTGCCACCGTATTTGTGCCATCCTTTAGTGGTTTCTCCATCGAATAATAATTGCCAGCCATCTGCTTTCTGCTGATCAGTCAGTTTATTCACAGAAGATTCAATTTTAGTTGTTGTTGTGTCTGCATCAGCAGGTTTTTCAGAACCACTGTTATTACAGGCAGTCATTGCTGCTAATACGACAGTTGCGGTAAGCAATCTTTTCATGTGTTGATTTTTATTGGTTGAGCCAAATGGAATTCACCGGGCCTTATTTTTTCAGTAACATAATATACTTCACCATTGCCTCGGCATCTTCCTGGGATACGGCAGTATGTGGTGTCATATATGCCTCACCCCAAACACCGTTACCACCTTTAATGATCTTACCTGCCAGGTGTGCAACAATAGTATCAGGCATGTTTGCATATTTATTGGCCACTTCCCTGTAACTCGGACCTGTGAGCTTGTCATCAATTTTGTGGCAGGTCAGACAATCACTTTTAGCTACCAAGGACAATCCTTTCTGATAGACAGGGTTGCCGGAAAGATCATCAGCAGCTGCATCCTTTGTTTCAGTTGCTTTGGTATCCCCGGTACCTGTACCAGTAGTTGTTTCTGAAGAACTGTTACCACAGGAACTAATAACGATTGCAACGGCAAAGGATAAAAATATCTTTTTCATACTGTATTATTTTTAAGAAATTAAATGTACGGCGAAATTAAAGGTTAGTCTAATCCCAGCAAAAGCCTGTTTGTTTTTTCATCGGTTCCGCTGGAAGCAAAATCATCAAAAGCCCTTTCTGTAACACGAATGATATGCCGCTGGATGAACTCAGCTCCTTCTCTTGCCCCGTCTTCCGGGTGTTTGATACAACATTCCCATTCCATCACCGCCCAGCCTGGAAAATCATATTGTGTCAGTTTGCTGAAAATGGTTTTAAAATCAACCTGCCCGTCTCCCGGTGAGCGGTAACGACCCGCCCTGTTGGCCCAGCTTTGATAACCACCAAAAGTGCCTTGTTTACCAGTAGCATTAAATTCGGCATCTTTTACATGAAAAGCTTTTATCCGCTCATGGTAAAAATCGATATATTGAATATAGTCCAGTTGCTGCAATACAAAATGGGATGGATCATATAATAAACAGGCCCGGGGATGATTGTTTACTTCTTTTAAAAACATTTCATAGGTAACACCATCAAACAAATCTTCACCGGGATGTATCTCGTAACAAACATCCACGCCGCATTCATCAAAATAATTTAGTATCGGTGTCCATCGTTTACCGAGTTCTTTAAATCCCTCTTCCACCAAACCCGCAGGTCGTTGCGGCCAGGGATGAAAGGTATGCCATAATAAAGAGCCACTGAATGTGGGATGGGCTGTTAATCCTAAATGCTGTGATGCTTTTGCTCCATATTTCACCTGCTGTATGGCCCACTCCGTTCTTGCTTTCGGGTTACCACGTAAATGTTCCGGCGCAAAACCATCAAACAATGTATCATATGCAGGGTGTACTGCCACCAACTGGCCTTGCAAATGGGTGGACAGTTCTGATATCTCCAACCCGCAATCATTAATGATGCCTTTGATCTCATCAGCATAGGTCTTACTCTCGGCTGCTTTTTGCAGATCAATACAGCGGGGGTCCCAGGTGGGAATTTGCACGGCTTTAAATCCTAATGATTCTGCCCAAAGACAAATAGATTTTAAATTATTGAATGGCGCATTATCACCAAGAAATTGTGCTAAAAAAATAGCCGGGCCTTTTATAGTAGTCATTTGTCAGTTGATATTAATGATTGAAAAACTAAACCGTGAAATCGATCCATTTTTTTTCAGCCTGCCCCGAGGCAATTACATTTTCAATAAAAGCCATCCCCCGTATTCCTTCTTCCACACCGGGAAAATCAAGCCACTCTGCTTGCGGTGTTTCCCCATTGATACTTGCACGAATCGTCAAAGTGAAATTGCGGTATAAATTGGCGAAAGCTTCGAGATAGCCTTCCGGGTGGCCAGCCGGTGTGCGGCAATTATGTTTGGCAAAAGAATCAAGATAGCCCGAACCGGCCCTGTATATCTCGCTGGGTTTATCCAGCCATTTCACTAATAAAGTATTGGCATCTTCCTGTTTCCATTCAATGCCTCCTTTTTCGCCATATACTCTTATTTTGACATTATTCTCTTCCCCCGCTGCAACCTGTGTGGCCATCAGCACCCCGCTTACGCCATTATTGAATTTCAAAAACGCTGCCCCGTCATCATCCAGCATTCTTCCTTCCACGATCGTGTTGATATCAGCGCAGATCTTTTCGACTTTCAAACCGGTAACATATTCTGCCAGGTTAAAGGCATGGGTGCCGATATCACCCATTGAGCCTGCTTT
>CALRSN020000062.1:0-8547 GCA_943370865.1 Bordetella parapertussis | reverse complement strand
TAAGCAGGCAGGGTAAAGCTGGTACTGAAGCTATTCTTACTCTGCTGTTAACTCATCCAGCAGGCGGCGAACCTTGTTACTGTTCCAGTCAGCAGCCCCCGTTTCTTTCATCACTATCTTTCCTGTTTTGGAAATCACAAATGTAGTGGGCAATGCAGACGATTGAAGCACCTCAGGAGCTGCCGTTGTTTCTATATAAACAGGGAAGGAATATTTTTTCCGGACCATGAATTGTTGCAACGTCTTTGGATCTTCAGTACTGACAAAATAAAAATCAACTTTTTTGCCATAGTCATTATACAGGCTTTGCAGAGAAGGCATTTCGGCCAGGCAGGGCGGGCACCAGGTGGCCCAGGAATTTAAAACAATCACTTTGCCTGAAGAGGAAGAAAAATCAACGGGCTGTCCATCCACCGATTGCAAGGGCCAGTTATACGCTGTCAGCGTATCCTGTTTTTCTTTGCTGATAGTTCCCGGCGCACTTGAAAATAATCGTTGTATAAAAACCTGTATGGGTAAACGGGTCTGCGGGATCAGCAACAGGGCTATCAGCAATCCGAAAAGAATATTGCTCCAGTGTTTTTTGAGGAATTGCATAGTGACGGCTGTGATTGCCTTTAATGTAGAGCGAACTTACAATTATAATTGCCATTCATATATGATCATCACCAGCTTTTCCAGGTTTCCTTATTTTCATGCTTTCAATTTTCAATCATGCAGAAAGTATTTATTATCGGCGGCACTACCTTTGATCATATTGTGCATTTGCCGGTGCTGCCGCAACCGGTTCCGCATACCATTCACCAGGCTGCATTCCACGAAGGCACCGGTTCCACCGGTTCAGGCAAGGCACTGAACCTACATAAACTGGGTGTGCCAATTGACTTTTACAGTGTGTTGGGAAAGGATATTTATGGCAACTATATTGAAAAAGATCTTGCAGCAGCAGGTGTGCCTGCTTTTTATGATTATGACCCGGCTGGAACAGAGCGGCATATTAATATCATGGATGCAACGGGTAACAGGATATCTATATTCATTACCCAATCATCAGAACAGGTTAATTATTCTGTTCAGCAAATACAAGCTGCATTAGCATTGGCAGATATAATTGTACTAAATATTATTTCTTATTGCCGTGGTCTTGCATCCTTGGTAACTGCCATGGGTAAACCTGTTTGGACGGACCTGCATGATTATGACGGCCAAAGTTCTTATCACACCGATTTTATCAATGCCGCTCAATACATTCACCTGAGTTCGGATAATCTCCCGGATTACAGGCCACTGATGCAGCGATTTATTGCTGAAGGAAAAAAATTAGTGGTATGCACCCATGGTAAAGCAGGAGCCACTGCCTTAACACCTGCCGGTGAATGGATCGAACAACCTGCCTTATTGCATTATCCTATGACAGATGCCAACGGGGCAGGCGATGCTTTTTTCTCGGGCTTTCTCTTTGGGTGGATGCAGCATAAACCCATAAAGACCTGTATGCAGTTCGGTGCTGTTTGTGCTTCTCTTTGTATCGGTTCAAAACAATTGGCAGCAGAACATCTCTCTGAAACATTACTGCTGCAGGAATGGGAAAAGAATTTCAATACTTCACGATAACAGTGTAACTGTTTTATTTTACGTTTCAATACTTACAAACCGGTTCTGTAAAATCATATGCTTTTACTAAACGGCAAGCCGGGTGAAGAAATAAATTATCCGGTGCCACCAGCCGGAGCCGGCTGGTATAACTCAACGGTAATTGCATATATGTTGAAAAAAGTGCTGCTTCAGTTGCTGTGGGCCGGGTAAAGGGGATAGTAATTCTGCCAGCACTGGCCCGGTCCAGCAACTTACTGATCATTTCCGTACAATACATCCGCCGGTCTGTCGCATAATTGAAAGCTGAATCAAATTGAATACCCTTTGCATACCATTGATGAATCCGTTTCTTTAACCGGGCTGTTTCCGTTTTATCAAGGTCATACCGGTAAATACCCAGTGCTGTATTCTTCCTGGGATCTGCAAACCGGGCCAGTGAATCTTTTCTTAACCGTTCACCGGGATTCTCTGCGCCATTCACCATATGGTACACATAAGGGTATCCTTTTTCATATACAACGATGCCGGCATGAGAATAACGTTTATCCCTGCGGTTAAAATTTTTAATGAACTGGCTGGCCGGATCACTATTCAGCCGGAGTACAAGGTCGCCTTCTTTCAGCAACAGTTCTCCTTCCCGAAGTACTACAGCAGGGTTTGGCAAAGAATGAACTTGTATAGTTGTATTCTTGGCTACTGCAGTACTGACCCGGCTTGCATACATACTGATACAAACCAGCAGGCCTATGATAAATATAGTTCTCATTGCATTCGTATAGGTGGTGAATAATATCTACAAAACGGTAAACTTAAAAAGATCGATCCCGACACCTCTCCCGGGAAGTGGCCCCGGCACATAATAGCGGAAGGCAACCCTTGTATTGATGGAACCGCTGAGACCGGAAAACGTGTATTCATACCGGGTCCATGCTGTAGGATAGCCAGCAGCTGTATGGTTGGGATTGATATCCAGCACGGCCGTGGTATAACCGCCAACAGAACCGGGACTTGTTCCCACATCATCAGAAGCTGATTTGTTGATCAGTACCTGGAGACGGTCTTTACAACTAACGCAGGTGTCGGCCCGGGTATAAAACGATATCTTATCGCCATTTTTCACAGACAGCACCGGGCTGATGAGCCAACTGCTTACATTGGTGCCGCTGGCATATATCATAGTAGCGTATGCAAATTCATCGGCTGAGCTGTGGAAAGAAAATGCCGGGAACCCATACCAATTTCCTGATTTATCCATGCTGGCTGCTTGCCCTTGTGACCAGGATGCCCCCGCGGTGGGTCCGGTATTATTTTTCAGTACCCAGCCTTTTGATGGCTGCGCAAGGTTCATGACGGTATCAAATTCTTCGGTAAAAGAAATTTTAATACCATTGGTAACGGGTGGGTCAGTTTTGCTCTTACTGCAACTGTTGATCAACCCTGCGGCAGAGAGGGTGACGCATACAAGCAGAAGAAACAGGTACTCTTTCATGGTACCGGAAGAAAAGGGCTTTCCGCTTCTGCGGGTGGACGAACGATCTGGTAGCATAGTATTTTTTTTGAAGGTGATAAAGAACAGCTGGCTGTTGCTGTGTAGTACATGGTAAAATAAATGGACTGAAAGGCGGGTTTAAAATTGAAAAATGCAGGCCGGGTACGGGAATAAGTAAAATATGCAACCCGGGACAGGAAGACAGGGTGCTTGTAAGTGGTTTTTGCAGTTTTTATGGGATTAGCGGCAGGATTTGTATAAAATCCAAATCTTTTCCAGCCAGGTCGTTTTAAAAACGATTCATAAAGAAAGATGAGCAGAGGGATAACTGCTGTAAATTGCCTTTTTTACGATCACCAGCCAGCGATCCTTCATGCCAGAATTACCACACCGTTATTTTATCCTGAATAAGCCTTACAACATGGTCTCGCAATTTGTGAGCACACATGATGTAGCCTTACTGGGAGCTATCGACTTTCCTTTCCCGGAAGGCACTCATGCGATTGGTCGCTTAGATAACCTGTCTGAAGGACTACTTATTCTTACCACCAATAAAAAGATCACCCGCCTTTTATTCCAGGGCAAACAGCCTCATAAAAGAACCTACCTCGTATTAGTGAAACATAAAGTATCGGATGAAAACCTGCAGCGGTTAAGAACCGGTGTCAGCATCCGGGTCAGGGGAGGTGAACAGTATATCTCCACACCCTGCGATGTGGAGATCGTAACAGAGCCGGAGATCAGTTTCTCTTCTCCGTATGTGATGACCAATTATATTGATTACACCTGGCTGCGTATTACGCTGACCGAAGGGAAGTTTCACCAGGTACGTAAAATGGTGGCTGCTATCCGTCATCGTTGCCAGCGGCTGATCCGGGTCAGTATCGAAGATCTTTCACTGGGTGATCTGCAGCCCGGCTGTGTGAAAGAAATACCCGAGCAGGATTTCTTTACTTTGCTGAAACTGGAGAAATAGCTGCAAGAATGCCTGTCATTTCCTATATTAGAATATATTTATTTCTATATGCAATTCAAACGATCAATCCTGATTCTATGCAGCGTAATGGCTGCCCAGTTAGTAATGGCACAACCCGTAAAAAGAAATCTCCGTGCTTCGGATATCCTGCGGTTGCAAAGCACCGGTGAGGCGCAAATTTCTCCCGACGGTAAATGGGTTGTGTATACATTAACCACCGTTGATTCAGCAAAAGATAAACGCAATACCGATATCTGGATGATGAACTGGGAAGGAACGGAATCCGTACAGCTTACCAATAGCCCGGATGGAGAAGGCAATCCCAAATGGAGTCCTGACGGAAAATACATTTCATTTACCGCGGCCCGCAACGGCGGTAGCACACAAGTGTATATACTGAACAGGCTTGGCGGTGAAGCTGTCAAACTTACCGACACCAAAGGATCACTGGCAGATTATGCCTGGAGCCCTGATGGGAAAAGATTATTACTGGCGGTCAAAGAACAGGAAGATACAACAGGAAAGAAAAAGAACAACCCGATGGTGATCGACCGTTATCACTTCAAACAGGATGTGAGTGGCTACTTATATGATAAACGTAAAACTCATCTTTATCTTTTTGATGTGGCGGCCAAGAGAACAGATACACTCACCCGTGGCAATTATAATGAAGGCAGTATCCAATGGAGCCCCGATGGTTCTGCCATTGCCTTTGTGAGTAACCGCACCGAAGACCCGGATAAAAACAGCAACAACGACATCTTTGTTATTGAAGCAAAGCCCGGCGCTGAAGCCAAACAACTCACCCATTGGAAAGGAAGTGATGGTTCTCCACAATGGAGCCCCGATGGAAAAACGATTGCTTACCTGCGGAGTACCTCTGATGAAAATTTCCTGATGTATGACCAGCCCATATTATCAGTAATACCGGCAACGGGAGGCGAACCGGTGCTGTTAAGTAAATCCATTGACCGCCCGGTTACCAATATCCGGTGGAATAAAGACGGCAGCAGTATTGCTGCCCTGGTAACAGATGATTGTGAACGCTATATTGCCGCCTTCGATCCGAAGAACGGGAAGATGAATAAACTGATTGGAGGTAACCGTTCTTTCAATGCCCTGGAATTACATCCCAACGGCAGCTGGATTACTTCCATGACCAACCCGCAATTGCCTTCCGAGTACTATGCATTTGAAAATACTAATCTTCGCCGCCTCACCCATGTGCAGGATGATTTTGTAAAGGAACTTTCTCTTGCCACAGTGGAGAAATTTGTATCAAGGAGTAAAGATGGTGCCACCGTTTCCAGTCTCGTATACTTGCCACCTAATGCAGGTAAAGAAAAACTGCCGGTCATCTTTTTTATTCATGGCGGGCCGGTTGGACAGGATGATTATGGATTCGACCTGACAAGACAAACATTAGCTGCCAAAGGTTATGCTGTTGTTGCCGTAAATTACCGTGGCAGTAACGGCCGTGGTATTGATTACTGTAAATCCATCTATGCCGACTGGGGTAATAAGGAAGTGCTGGATATACAGGGGGCAGCTGATCATTTGATCAGCAAAGGAATTGTGGATGCCAGTAAAATGGGTATCGCCGGCTGGAGTTATGGCGGCATACTCACCGATTATATGATCGCTAAAGATGATCGGTTCAAAGCAGCGGTTAGTGGTGCAGGCAGTGCCTTGCAATTATCCATGTATGGTGTGGACCAGTATATCCTCCAACTGGATAATGAACTGGGCCCTCCCTGGAAGGATAAGAATTATGAAAAGTATTTGAAGTTATCCTATCCTTTCCTGAATGCAGGTAAGATCAAAACACCTACTTTATTCATAACCGGAGAAAAGGATTTTAATGTACCGGCCATCGGTAGTGAGCAAATGTACCAGGCACTTCGGTCGAATGGCGTTCAGACAGAACTCGTCATTTATCCCGGCCAGTATCATGGAATTACATTACCAAGTTTCCAGGCCGACCGGCTGGAACGCTACCAGCAATGGTTTGATAAGTTCCTAAAGACGAAAGGGTTTTAATTTTAACTGTACCATTTTATACGAATGGGTAATGAAAGAGACAAACCACTCTTTTATTACCCATTTTGTTTATAGCCAATAACCTGTCATTACTCATACGAAAAGCAGCATTCTTCTGACTTTACTCATTTAAATCAGGTAGTCACTCCTTTTATTTTTGGAGACGGAAGTGCAGGAAATAAGTGCTGTAAATGATTGCTTAACATTTTAAATTTTGCTGTATGATTACTACAAAACAACTGACAGTTGACAGGTTTATGCAACTGATGAAGAAACGTAACCCGGGCCAGCCTGAATTTCTGCAGGCTGTTGCCGAAGTGGCACATGCCATCATTCCTTTTATTGAAGAACATCCCGAATACACGAAAGCTAATATCCTGGAAAGGATGACGGAGGCTGAACGTATCCTGATCTTCCGGGTGCCCTGGATGGATGATAATGGCAACTACAGGGTGAACCGTGGTTACAGGGTGCAGATGAACAATGCGATCGGACCCTATAAAGGCGGTCTTCGTTTTCATCCCAATGTAAACCTGAGCATTTTGAAATTCCTTGCTTTTGAACAGGTATTTAAAAATTCACTGACTACATTGCCAATGGGTGGTGGTAAAGGCGGATCCGATTTTGATCCCAAAGGAAAATCTGATAATGAAGTGATGCGCTTTTGTCAAAGCTTTATGACAGAGTTGTTCCGGCATATTGGTAAAGACACGGATATACCTGCCGGTGATATTGGTGTGGGTGGAAGAGAGATCGGTTATTTATTCGGACAGTTTAAAAGACTTACGAATGAATTTACCGGTGTATTAACCGGCAAAGGATTCACCTATGGTGGTAGTTTGATCCGTCCGGAAGCAACCGGTTATGGTTTATTATTCTTTGTGGAAGAAATGCTGAAAACAAAAGGGCAGTCTATTAAGAATAAAAAAGTAGTGATCTCCGGAAGTGGTAATGTGGCCCAGTATGCCATTGAGAAAACAATTGCTTTTGGTGGTATCCCGTTAACTGCCTCTGACAGCAATGGATTTATCTACGATCCCGATGGTATTGATAGCGAGAAACTGGCTTACCTGCTGGAACTGAAAAATGTACGCCGCGGCCGTATATCCGAATATGCTGATAAATATGGGGTGCCTTATTATGAAGGAGAGAAACCCTGGAAAATTCCTTGTGATATCGCCCTGCCTTGTGCCGTGCAAAACGAACTGAACGAAGAAGATGCACAACTGCTGATGGATAATGGATGTACACTGGTGGCCGAAGGTGCCAACATGCCAACTACTCCTGAAGCTATAGCCCTTTTGCAGGAAAACCATATTATGTATGCACCGGGTAAAGCTGCCAATGCTGGTGGTGTTGCCACATCAGGGTTAGAGATGTCTCAAAATTCCAGTCGCCTTTCATGGTCAAGAGAAGAAGTGGAGAACAGGTTGCGCATTATTATGCAGCGTATTCATGAGCAGTGCAAACAATATGGTAAAAAAGAAGATGGAACAATTGATTATGTGAAAGGAGCAAATATTGCCGGCTTTGTACGGGTGGCTGATGCCATGCTCGCTGAGGGTCATGTATAAGAACAAGAGCATATAGTTTTTCCGTATCCCGCATTCGTTGATTTTAAAAGCTGCCGGTGTATTGCCGGCAGCTTTTCTTTAACGGGATCAAAATTACAGAGATCACACATAGCTGTATCCTTATCCCGGGTCGGCAACACCGCACTCGTATTCCGTTCACAATAAAAGAAGAGTATTTACCGCTCTCATTTTCATACCTCTGTCCGCCAGTAAATCCGGCAAGTAAACCTTTTGCGATGCGTATTGTTGTACTTTCATTTTACAGGTATGTTCATCAGCATAAAAAAATATAACACAGGCAATATTGCTCTTATCATGGTCCTGTTTTCCTGTGTGACCGCCGCCAATTGTGTTAAGAAATCTTCACCGGCATTTTATCCCGCGGTATACCCGGCAGGTGGAACAGGTGGCCAGGCAACCGATACCACTACAAAACGATTACTGGCACTCGGCGATAGTTACACGATCGGGCAGAGTGTGACTGAAACGGACAGGTTTCCTAATCAAACGATCCGTTTACTGCAGGCCGGAGGCATCAATATGAAATATCCTGCTGAGATAATTGCCCAAACAGGCTGGACGACACAGAACCTGCTGAATGGTATAGCAGCAGCGACTCCACAGCCGGTGGACCCTTATGATCTTGTCACCTTACTTATTGGTGTGAATAATCAATACCAGCGAAGAGATACGGCTGAGTACAGAATACAATTCACCCAATGTCTTATGAAAGCAATCTCTTTCAGCGGTAACAGGCGTAACAGAGTTTTTGTGCTTAGCATTCCTGATTATGGAGCCACACCATTTGGCAGCAGCAATGCAGCACAGATCGCTTTGGAAATTGACCGGTTCAATGCTATCAATAAAGAGGT
>CALRSN020000061.1:0-8588 GCA_943370865.1 Bordetella parapertussis | reverse complement strand
GCCCTGATCTTCAACGTAGATGAAGAAAAAAATACGGATAAGACCTGTGTGGATGAAACAAAAGAAAAAAAAGAATTCCCCGGCAGCCCATTTTTATCGATCATTTTATCAATAAACCTGAATACCGCCTTCCACCTGGCTGAAAGTATTCTTGCTCCCCCCTGCCTCGAAAAAAACACCCCGCCTCCTAATTTTTGTTAATCATTCCTGCTGATTGTTCGTGGTATGCCCTGCATGCCTGTATCATTTTGTAACTGGTTAATCAAAATTTTGTTTATGCCCTCTGTAAAAAGTCCGGTAGCCCGGATTCTTGACCTCGTCAAACTGGAACGTAAAGAAATATCTGCTGTTTACTTCTATGCTATCCTGAATGGCCTGATACAACTTTCCTTACCACTCGGGGTACAAGCTATTGTTGGTTTTGTACTCGGTGGTTCGATGAGAGCTTCCCTGGTCATATTGATCGGCCTGGTAGTCGCTGGTGTGCTTGCCGCCGGCATGATGCAAGTAAACCAAATGAAGATCATTGAGAAAATCCAGCAAAAAATATTTGTGCGTTATGCTTTTGCATTTGCTGAACATATACCCCGGCTGGATCTGAAAAAAACAGACGCCATTTATTTACCTGAATTAGTCAACCGTTTTTTTGACATCCCGGTTTTGCAAAAAAGCCTGTCTAAAATATTACTGGAGATTCCCACTGCCAGTATACAGATATTATTTGGCCTCATCCTGCTGTCGTTCTACCATCCTGCATTCATCCTCTTTGGACTGGTACTGATTTTATTGCTCTGGCTTATTCTCCGGTATACCGGCAGTTCCGGTTTACAAACCAGCCTGGATGAAAGTATGTATAAATACCGGGTGGCGGGTTGGCTGGAAGAAATGGCCCGGGTAATTAAATCCATCAAGCTGGCTAAATCTAATTCCCTTCACCTGAAAAAGACAGACGAAGCAGTGATCGGCTACCTGGATGCCCGTAACAGTCATTTTAAAATATTACTATTTCAATACAATGTACTCGTTGTATTTAAAACAGTTATCACCGCTGCCATGCTCATCGTCGGTACACTATTGCTAGTAGACCAGCAACTGAATATCGGCCAGTTCATTGCCGGCGAGATTGTAATACTACTGGTTTTAAACTCCGTTGAAAAGCTGATCATCAACCTGGGCAGTGTGTATGATACACTGACGTCGGTGGAGAAGATCGCTAAACTGACAGATAAGCCGGCTGAACAGAGTGGTACGATCCAATTACCTGTAGCTGAAAAAGGACTGGCATTAGAAATGAAGGAGGTTAGCTTTAGTTATAATGATGAAAAAGACATCCTGCAAAATGTTTCTCTGCAAATAAAAAGTGGCGAAAAGGTTTGTATCAGTGGCAAAGACAGCTCGGGCAAATCCACATTACTGCGTTTAATGGCTGGCGCCTATACAGATTTCAAAGGTGCTATTCTTCTGGATGAGGTACCACTGGGTAATTATGATTTGTCTTCTCTGCGGTCTCAAACAGGGGTCTTACTCAGCCAGCAGGATATTTTTCATGGCACTTTATGGGAAAATATTTCACTCGGCAATCCGTCGGTGAGCCTGGAATCGGTGATTCACTGCTGCACAAAAGCCGGTCTTAATGATTTTATAGCTTCCCTTAAAAACGGTTATGATACTATACTTGACCCCACCGGTAAACGATTGCCGAGAAATGTTATTCATAAGATCTTACTGGTGCGGGCACTGTCGGGCAAACCCAGGCTCCTGTTACTGGAAGAACCCTGGATGAATAATGAAAACGGTTATCGCCGCTCGATCATGGAACTGCTGGAAGAAATCAAAAATTGCACAATTGTAGTTGTTAGTAATGATGAAGATTTTAGTAAACGTTGCGATAAAATCATACAGATCAATAACGGGACAACTGATACCATCAATAACCGCTAAATAAGTAGTCATGAATACTATTACTATACAATCCTATTCCCATGTATACCTGCAGGGCAAAAACAGCCGGGTAAAGATCTGGTTCTTTATCTGCGGACTGGTTTTTATCATCTTTTTATTCTTACCCTGGACACAGAATGTAAGAGCAAGAGGCACCGTTACTACTTTATACCAGGACCAGCGGCCGCAACAAGTGAATACCATCATTGGCGGCAGGGTCATGAAATGGTATATCAAAGAAGGCGACTATGTTAAAGAAGGTGATACACTGGTGCAACTTACCGAGGTGAAAACAGATTATCTCGACCCTGCTTTATTAGAACGTACCAAAGAACAGTTAGCAGGTAAACAACAGTCGGTTGAATATTATAAGAACAAAGTGGCGGTTACGGGACAGCAGATCGGGGCGATCAACACGGGACTGCAACTGAAATTAGACCAGCTTACAAATAAGCTGGCTCAATTGCAGCTGAAAGTACAGGCTGATAGCGCAGATGCTGTAGCGGCCAACAATGACTATTCCATTGCTACCAAACAATATGAACGGCAAAAGGCGATGTATGACAGCGGGCTTGTTTCGCTGACACAACTGGAGATAAGGAACCAGCAATTTCAGAATACACTGGCCAAAAGGATCAGTGCTGAAAATAAACTAGCCAACAGCAAACAGGACCTGACAATCACCCGGATAGAAATGAATGCCCTGCAACAGGAGAACATTGAGAAAGTGACCAAGGCGCAGGGCGACCAGTTTCAATCACTCACCCAAATTGCCAGCGGAGAAGCGGATGTAGCAAAACTTGAAAATCTTTATGCCAGTTATAATATCCGTAATGGCATGTATTTCATTATTGCCCCGCAAAGCGGCCAGGTCGTGAAAGCACAAAAAGCCGGTATCGGGGAATTTGTAAAAGATGGCGACATGATCGCAGAGATCGTGCCTGACAAAGTGCAGTATGCGGTGGAGATGTTTACAGATCCCTTAGACCTTCCTTTATTAATGAAAGGGCAAAAAGTACGTTTCCTCTTTGACGGCTTCCCGGCCATCGTGTTCAGTGGCTGGCCCAACGCCTCTTCCGGCACATTTGGCGGCGAGATCGTAGCGGTTGAAAGTAATGTAAGTGTGAATGGAAAATTCCGGGTATTAGTAAAAGAAGACCCCGATGATAAAACATGGCCCAAGGAGTTAAAGATCGGTGCGGGTGCTCAAGGCATCACTTTATTGAAAGATGTACCGGTGTGGTATGAGTTATGGCGGAATATCAATGGCTTTCCGCCGGATTATTATCAATCTACAGCTATTAACAAACAATCTAAATGAAACCCTATAAAAAATACAGAACCTATCAATGGCTGCGCAACAGGAACCAGCAGCGGGGTAAGATTATTATAGTAATAAGTACATTGGTACTCTTGCTTTTTTTATCAAAGCTCACACTTGCACAAGATTCTTTACCCGGAAAAACCCTTTCTGCAGACCAGGTACTCGAGATCGTGAAAAAGTATCACCCGGTGGCCAAGCAGGCTGACATTTTTGTGGAGAAAGCAAAAGCAGATGTAACTACTGCCAGGGGCGGATTTGATCCTTACATTAAAAATGAATCGGCGCAGAAGACCTTTGATGGCACAGATTATTATTATTACAACCGTCCTGAACTGACAATACCCACCTGGTTTGGTGTAGAAATTAGTGGCGGCACCGAATTCCTTTCCGGTAACCGTACCGACCCGGTTGAAACAAAAGGTGAAACCAATTTTATTGGCATCAGTATACCATTGGCTAAGAATTTACTGATGGATAAACGCCGGGCTGCTTTACAAACGGCGAAAATCTTCCGGGAAGCCTCAGCAGTAGAAAGAAGAAACATGCTGAACAACCTGCTGCTCGATGCTATGAAAACGTACTGGAGCTGGGTGCAGTATTACCAGCAATACAAAATACTGACTGAAGCTGTGACCGTGAATGAACAACGGGTAGCATTTGTCAAAACAGCTTTCCGTTTGGGTGACAGGCCTGCTATTGATACCACGGAAGCTATTGCACAGTTACAGAATTTTGAAGTCCTAAAGTCGAAAGCCTGGCTGGAGTTTCAGAATACCGGTCTTGAATTATCGGTATTCCTGTGGACAGCAAATACTATCCCTTATGATCTGCCTGCTACTATTATCCCTGATGAAAGCAGCAACCTGAACAATGTGCAGGAAGCTATTCTCCCTGAACTTCCCGGCTTGGTAGAAACTGCAAAGAAGAATCACCCGGAAGTAATGATCTATGATTATAAACTGGATGCGCTGCAGGTGGAGAAAAAACTGAAATTCCAGGAGCTGTTGCCAACGGTCAACTTCAGCTATAATCAACTGGGCAAAGGCTATGACCTGTTGAAAACTACCCGGGCACCTTTATTTGAAAATAATTTCAGGTACGGGCTTTCGCTGGGAATACCCCTCCGCCTCTCAGAAGGAAGAGGTGAATTCAAAAAAGCCAAATTAAAAATTGCAGAGACCCGTTTACAATTCAGCCAGAAACAATGGCAGATTGAAACAAAGGTCAGAAGCTACTATAATGAATTGCTGGCACTCAGAACCCAGGTATCCTTACAGGAAAAAGCGTATAAGAATTACCTGGCCTTGCAAAGAGGTGAAGAGATCCGTTTTCAATCAGGAGAAAGTTCCTTATTCCTGGTTAATGCCCGGGAAACAAAAACACTGGAGGCGTTACAAAAATTACAGGAACTGAAAGCCAGCTATTTTAAAACAGAAAATATGCTTAAATGGGCTGCAGGCCTGTTAGGCAGCTGATTTCCTAAACCATAAAACACTTTTTATGAAATGTCCTAATTGCGACTCCTTATTAGTTATGTCGGAAAGACAGGGAATAGAGATCGATTATTGCCCCAACTGCCGTGGAGTGTGGCTGGACCGGGGCGAACTGGATAAGATCATAGAAAAATCGATGGGGGCTGAAAAGACACAACAAACAAAGCCTTATGATAATAACAAAGGGTATAAAAAGGAGTATAATGACGATGATGATTATCAGAAAAGGAATTACCAGCAAAAGAGAAAAGGGGGTTTCCTCGGTAATTTGTTCGACTTCGACTGATCGGTCCGGTTAAGAACCATTTTTGCACTAACTTGAACATGGCCTTTTTAACAGGTCTAAAATCACACTCATGGATTACGAGATCATCATTTCTTTGCTTACCCTGATCGCACTGGAAGTTGTATTAGGAATAGATAATATCATTTTTATTTCGATACTCGCCGGTAAGCTGCCCCCGGAACAGCAAAAAAAAGCGAGAACCTGGGGAATCGTGCTGGCGATGTTCATGCGGCTGGCCTTACTGGCTGCAATTTCTGTTATTATGAAACTGGATAATGAACTATTCAATGTCTTTAATACCAGCATCAGCGGCAAAGACCTCATACTTATAACCGGTGGGCTTTTTCTAATTTATAAAAGCGCCAAAGAGATCTATCACAAAATGGAAGGAGAGCATGAAGACCAGGAACGCAAGGTCAAAAAAGCGACGTTGCGGGCTATCATCGGGCAGATACTTCTTCTCGACCTGGTTTTCTCCGTAGATTCTATTATTACAGCTGTTGGACTCGTAGACCAAGTATGGATCATGTATGTAGCCGTTATTGTCACGGTAGCTATTATGCTGGTGGCTGCAGCACCTATCAGCAATTTTGTAAATACTCATCCGGCATTTAAAATACTGGCATTGAGTTTTCTTTTACTGATCGGGTTCACTTTACTGGTAGAAGGCTTTGATGTGCATATACCCAAAGGCTATATTTATTTTGCCATGGCTTTCGCCTTCCTCGTGGATGTGATCCAGATGAAAGTAGCAGGCAAAAATGCTCATCCTGTTAAACTGAATGAGCATTACTCGGAAGAGGAGAAGAAATAATTAGTATACTAATCAGGAACTCCTGAATGCAACCGGGTGATCCAGTTTTTTATGCGGTCCGAAGAAAATGCGCAGTAAAATCCGGAATGCAGCCAGCTCAATAAATATAAAACATAAGGCCAGGAGGATGATCAGGGCAGTCTGCCCGCTGTGTACATAAGTGAACAACACATCAATACCAACAAAAGCAGCCGTGATCGGGAAGCCCAGCATACCCATGGCAGATAATAAAAACAAAAAGCCAGTTGTCTCCTGTTCATACACATAGCCATGAAACTGGTTGAGTGAAATATCATTATCAATAGCCTTTATTCTTTGCAGGCAATAATAGCCCAGGAGAAAAGCAACCAACACCCCGCTGATATAATAAACCAGTTCAATAAGATTAATATGATCTGTATTAAAAACAACTGCAGCGATGATGTAGATATGGCCGGTCATTAAGTACTGCCAGGCTTTCAGGGCAGATCGCCGGAAAGAGAATGCAAAAAGTATCACAGCAAGGGCGATACTGATCAGTACAATTGGCAAGGCACTTTGCACTGTTTGAAAAATTTCCGGGCTCCGGTATCCTGCTGCAACCAGAACTATACCTGCAACTCCCAATACCATCATAAGAATGCCTGATTGGAAGAATTCCATTCTTTTCCCCAGCCATTTAAAAGGACTCCATATATATCCGAACATGATAGTATCTAAATTCCATTCTTTGATACTGAGCATGTACAAGGCAGCTTTCAGCTTTGAGATCGCTTTTTGCTCAGGCTTTATATAGTGAAAGAACTGGTGATGCACCAGGTAGTTCAGGACAGAAGGCGATACCAGTAGCTGGTAAGTTCTTAAAAAAGCATTACCGGCAAAATGGATCAGCACCAGCCAGTGAAAACCCAGTGCCACTTCGATGAACATCAAACCAATTTGGGCTGCCGAAGAATAAGCGATCTGCGTTTTTACGGTTGGCTGTACTCTGGCGATCATCGTTGCAATAATGGCTGTTAATGCTCCAATCACAATAATAACTGCTTTTGCCCATGCCATATCTTCCCAGAAAGGATGGGTGCGGAGCAATAAGAAAACACCAATATGCACACTGAGTGAGCCATAAAAGATAGCCGATGAAGAAGTAGGTCCTTCCATGGCTCTTGGCAGCCAGGTGGTGAACGGAAATTGGGCTGATTTGATAACAGCGGGTAAGATCAGCATACAAACAATAAAGATGGCCATACCGGCCTGCCCCGATGCAACGGCCAGTTCTTTTGCCGTTCCCAGTTCGGAAAAAGTAATATTCCTGTTCGTAAGATGGTGCATCATCCACATCGCCAGCATTAATGCCACATCGCTGATACGGTAATTAGAAACGGCTTTGAAAGCATTCTTTACCGGCAAATAACGGTTACGGTAAAAAGCTATCAACAAAAATGAGCAAATGCCTTTTATCTCCCAGCCGATGAATAGTGTTTCAAAGTTCCCGGAGAGAATGATAAAGTTATATGCCGTTGAAAATAATAAGATAGTATTAAAGAATCGCTTGTATCCTGCATCCCGGTGCATATAATACTTGCTGAAAGTGGCAACTAAAAAGAATAACAATGCGCCAACAATGCTGAATACTGCTGTTATCTCGTCGTAATACAATTGGATAGCAAATACGAAATGCTCTGTTTCGTAAATCGTGGCCAGTTTATAACTTACGGGGTTGAGACCATTGATGGCCCACCAGGTGGCAAAGGAGACAGCAATCAGTATATTGAACACTTTTGCAAACCGCACAATGTTGCCAATGGGTCTTTCATTTTTATTTTGCCAGAAAAGGGTGGCAAAAAAAGCCAGCATTGGTACAGCGATAAACAAAAAAAGTAATTGGTCCATTTAGTTTTTTTTAATCCAGCAGGTAAACCGGTAAATTTTCTTCCGTAGCATGTACAATATGATTCGTTTCCATTTCCTTCGCCCCTTCAATAAATTGCTCCATGTTATGAATGGTTTTTATCTCGCTGGCATTAGTAACCGGTTCGTATTTTGCAAACGCTCCATTCCGGAAATAGTAAAACTGTTTTTCTTCAGGATGAAGCGCCACGATATGCACCCACTCATTATTATACCATTCAAACACTTCCGGTGAAGATTGTATAGCCTTTAGTACAATATCTGGTTTGTGTTCAACGATCACCAGCAAACGAACCGGGTCATGCACTTCGATCATTTGCCAGGGAAGGCCGGGCCTTAGATCCCCATCGCTGCTGTTGGCCACTCCAAACAATCCCATCACGTTATGCGGAAGTTTGGTGCCAGCTCCCATCTTGATATTATCCACTCTTGAGAAATAATATTCAAGATTGATACCTCCGCACACCAAACCAATAGGACGCATCACTGCCGAAAGAATAGCACCATCCGGATCTGTAGTGGGGTCATAACTATTGAGGAATGCACGGCGGTCGAGGAATAATCCTTTTGTTACCAGCCTGCGGCCGATTATGGCTAACGTATTCGTGCCATGACCCAACTCTGGCCTGGGCTCAAACAATGAAACAGAGCGGCTATGAATCGCTTTGCGAACCTGTTCCAGTTCCTGTTTGGTATTAATAGAAGCAAAACGCCGGCTTCGCTCTTTGGCATTCAGGTTGAGTGCTGTTTCAAAATGCTGGATATTGATGATATGCAGTCTTGTATTTTCTCCAGTCAGTATTTTTTCATCATAATAGGCCATTACATCTGCAGCCGTATCAT
>CALRSN020000060.1:0-8750 GCA_943370865.1 Bordetella parapertussis | reverse complement strand
GCCGATGATTGCTGCAACGTCCAGCCCCAATTGCACAAAACCTTTTGTTACCAGCCGTTTTTGTCAAACGAAATGCTGTTTACTTTTTTACGAACTGGTCAAGATGATTGTCTATATAGTCAACTACAGTTTTGTAAAAGATTTTTTTAAAGTCGTCTTTATAAAAATACTCTTCAATAACTTTCGCAGATTTTATGTCTGAATAACCTTCTTGAAAGGATTTAGCTTTCTTCTCCCAACTGTTCTTTGGGTCATTAAATATTTCCTTCCTTTTGCCATAACTGTCAGCAGAACCAATAAACTCATCGAGACATTTCTCATAATCTAGAGAGAGTGTGTCAAGTTTTAATTCTTTGAACGCTTCTAATGCAGCGAAGCAAAATTCAGGTCTATTAAAAAAGAATTGATAAACTCCTCCATTATCTGTGTCGCCACCAAATACCAAAACAGAGTAAAACACTTTTTGTCCTCGAGACAGTTTATTAAAAAAATCTCTGTCAGATTTAGTTTGCCCTTTTGCCAATGCCGGTAAAGTGTCGAAAAGATTGTACATATACTCCCAAAATCTGTTGTCATAGGCTCCGAAGTTGTCCCACGAATATTTTTTATCTAATTCGTCGAACCATTGTCTGTTGTAAGCAGGAGCAAATATTAACTCAGTTTGATTTCCGTCATTGATGCTATAAAAATCAGGTGGTGTAATTATAATGTTTTCTGTCACCTTAGAAGAAGTCTTTTGTCCTTTGAATTGTCTGTATAAAATTACTCCTGCTACAGCAACAAGAATAAGAAGAATTTTAATTGTTAGTGATGTCGTCATAAAATGGCTGGTAACTCGTAAATTGGCGTAACTGCTGGTACAGTTTTATATTGATTATCAGTACAAATTTGTACCAGCTATCTTTAAAATTAATAAGTCTTTTCCACCTGCCCGTATTTATCCCGGCATTTTTATAGACACCGTGGCACCTTCTCCCCGCTTGCTTTCAATATGCAGGCTGGCACCCATAGTCTTCAGCAGGTCTTTGATAATAAGATAACCGAGGCCGTGGCCTTTTTTATTATCTACATTGGCGGCTGTGATCACCACTTCATCGGCCATCAGCCGTTGTATCTGTTCCGGCGTCATACCAATCCCTTCATCTTTTACACTGACTGTTATATGGCCATTTGTTTTCTCGGCCGATACAGTGATGGTTCCTTTCTCGGTAAAATGAATCGCATTAGTAAGCAGGTTATAGACAAGTATCTTCAGCGGTTCATAGTATTGCTGTATCTCGGTGCTTTCATCCACCTTGTTTTCAATTACTAATTTTTTTTGCCGGGCCAGCGATTGTAAAATGCCGAGCACCTGGCCCACCATTTCATGGAGGTTAAAATTTTCTTTTACTAATCGCCTGTTCTCATTCTGGTACTTGATCCAGTTCAGGATATTGGTGGAAAGCAGTTGCAGTTCCTGTGAAGTATTAGTGATCTCCCGGATGGTTTCCTGCTGCAGTTCTTCCGGCATCAGTTTTCTTTTCTCCAGTAAATTTTTACCGGCCACGGTCAGGAACTTAAGCGGCGTTACGATATCATGACTGATGATGGAGATCAGCCTTGTTTTGATACTATTATTTTTTTCAAGCACTTCGTTTTGTTCCTGCAGTTCTTTTGTTTTTTCGGTTACCTGCTGTTCCAGTTTACGCTGCTGTATTTTATATTGCCTTGTTCTCACCTGCAGGTACAGGGCCACGAGACCAAAGGCGGTAAACAAACAAAGCATAAAGAACCACCACTGCCGGTGCCAGGGAGTAACAATAGAGAAAACAATTTTTTTATAGGAATAGTTATCGATCCCAAAACCATTCATCTTGCGGATACTGACAGTGTATTTCCCGGGCAACAGGTTATCGAGCCGTATCAGCGCTTCATTGCCGGGTTCCACTGCGGTCCAGGCACTTTTATCATTCAGCCGGTATTCTAAATAAATATTTTCTTTATTGCACCAGGCAGAGAAAGCCAGTTTCATCCGGATATCATTATCGGTATAAGCGATCGGCAATAGCTCCAGCGAATCTGGATTGATTTTTTTTGTTCCGGCCCTGAATTCATCGAGATAAATATTCCCTTCGGGTAACAGGGGCATTGCCTGGTCGGGGTTTACCCAGAGCAAACCATCCATCGTTGGGAAAGAGATCGTTTTGTTTTTCATCAGCAGGGCACAGGGGGCACAACCGCCATTCATCTCGGTGATCTCCATCCCATCGTTCTTGCCATAATAATGATAATAGACCTGCTGGTTATTTTTTTCAAAGGCATTGATAAGATCGGCCAGTTGTGCCTTGAATAACCCGCGGTTGGAACTGAGCCAGCAGAAACCATTTTCATCCGGAACAAAGCAGTGGGTGTATAAAAGAAATTTATTTTTATCCAGCGGCATGGATCGCAGCTGGCCGTTCTTCCAGATATAATATCCTTTTCCATAAGTGCCGATAAAAATATAATCCTGGTATTTCCACAAACTGCGAACACAATAGCCACCGGCTTTTAAAATGGTATCGGTTGTTTTTTTATTGACATCATATAAGATCAGCCCGTCGCAGGAAGCCACACCCAGAACACCGGGAGAAAATTCGGTCATCATATAAAACCCACTGCCCTGTTTGTTTGCTGCCGGTTTGAAGAGGGATACCAGGCTATCTTCCTGCAGGCGGCCAAAACCCGTGCTGCTGACCAAATAATGTTGTCCGCCGGAAGAACCGATTGCAAAATTCTCCACCAGTTGTGGTATTTTATAAAAAGCAGTTGTTTTCCCGGTTGTATAATTATACTGGTGCAGGAGATTCTTTTTATAAACAGCATTGTTTTGAGAGAACCATAATAAAGAGTCACCGCTGGTAAAAACAGTATAGTTGAATTTTCCTTTGATAGGCAAATCGGTGTTTGTAGCTGCATTGGTACCAAGGATATGGCTTTCATTGGTGAGCACATTCCCATTGGCCAGTTCCACCTGTGAGTAGTAAGCATTCCGCTCCCTGATATCTGTATCGGCGTTTTTGAGTGAGCTGACACGGTTCTTATTAATGATGATGATCCCTTTAGAATCAGTGCCAATAAAAAGTGTTTTATTCTTTTCACTGTACTGCGCAGTCCGGATAAATGAATAAGAAGGAATAGCGGAACAGATCAGTTCTGCTTCCAGGCTGTTATTCCTGTAATGCAATAGCCAGGCATTGCTGCCGGAGAACAGAATTGGATTTCTCATACCATTCTCCCAAAACAGCAGGAAATTAGAAGAGTTAACAGGAACATTTTCTCCTGACGGCGCAAGGATGCTAATCGGCTGGAAATCCCGGAAATTATTGGCGGCAATATATACCTGCCGGTCTTTGTCCATAAAAAAAAGCCGGTGATCCGCAATGAATTCATTTCTTAAACCGGCAGGTAGTTCCAGTGCTGTAAAATTTTTTTGTGCCGCCGAGGTAGCGTATACTTTTCTTCCTGCGGCTATAACGATCAGCGAAGTATCGTTGGGTTGTAATAAACGATCCCAGGGCATATCCCCGGTTTCTTTCATGAACGATAATACTTTTTGCTGCAGGGTGCTGCCGGAGGCACAGAGATAAAACCGCTTTTTAAAACCAACCACATCGTTTAACTCGGGCAAAGGCTGCGGAACCAGCAAACTGGTTTTCACAGCAATGAACCTGCCGTTAACGTCAGCGGCATAAATGGCAGCGTTGTTGTTCTTTACGATATATGCCATACGTTCATGTGAAAGGCCCGGTGTATTTTCTTTGGTGAAGTTGGTGAAGCCAAGCCCGTCGTAGCGGGTCATCCCCGCTTCGGTGGCGATCCATAAAAAACCGGTTTGCTCATCCCATTGCAATCCTTTGATTCCATTGGATGGCATTCCATTATCCGTAGTGAATTGCTGGATAGTATATTCCTTTACCGTTTGCGCAAAAACAGTGACGCTGATAAAACAGGAGATGAAAAAAAGGAGCCTTGTCATAAACAGTTTGCACGAACAAGGTACTGTAAACCGGTTAATAATTTACATTGTAGAGGGTGGCGAGTTCGATCAGTTCTTTGATATTACCGGCACTGGTCTTTTCAAAAATGCGGTTCTTGATCGTGGAGATCGTACTCATTTTTAGATTCAGTGTTTCGCCTATCTCTTTGGTGCCGATCCCTTTCAGCACATAATGCAGTATTTCCAGCTCCCTCGGGGCCAGAGCCGAAAAAGGGTTTTCATGATTTTGCAGCACGGGAGATTTTCTCAGTAACGCCTCATTTTGTAAAAAACGCTGTATCACCTGGTTGATCTCTTCCTCTCCCACTGATTTGGATAAATAATAATTGATACCGTATTGTTTTACTGCTTCCCCATAGATCTCGGCGGGTTGCATGGAAAAAACAAGGATCTGCAGGTCGGGATACACCCGGCGGATATTCGGGATCACTTCGAGTGTGTTCCCATCCGATAAAATGATATCAAGAATAAGGTGTGTATATTTTTTCTTCACCAGTTCTTTCATCAGGTCGTTGCAGGTGGCCACCTCCTCAATATCCGCATAACCCATAGCCAGCTGGATCTGTAATTTCAGGCCTTTTCTGATCATGCTGTGATCATCTGCTATCAGGATTTTTGGTTGCATGGTTGTTGTTGTTTCCGGCGGGAAGGCATTTAGTGCACTAATTTCCATATTTTATTCCTGCTTTTTGTAGAATTTATTCTACGTGTTAACGGACCAGGGTGAGGGTGTCTTGCTATAACCGCAGCTATTAAAAAGAAACAAAGGATAGTATGGGTTAAATAATAACATGACTGAATAGCTGCAATTACTGTACTGTTTACCGGATGATCGTGACAGTACCTTTCAGTATCCGTTTTTTATCATCATTCAGCTGCACGAGGTACACGTATACTTCATTGGGTTGTACGATTCCTTTGTACGTTCCGTTCCAGGGATTATTGATGTACCCGGTAGAGGCAAATAGTTTCTGTCCCGCCCTGTTGAATACTGTAACCAATGCATCAGGATATAAGGCCAGTCCCGGGATCACCCATTTATCATTCCGGCCATCATTATTTGGTGTGAAAGCAGAAGGAATAAAAATATCGGAGACAGGAGTAATCACAACATCATCAGATGCGATACAATGACTGGTCTTGTCAATGGCCCGGATCGTATAGGTGACAGGAATATCCGGTGTGGAAACAGGATTCAGGATCACAGGGGAATTAAGATAGGTAGAAGGCGTCCACAGGAAATCATAATTAGACGGGTTGCTGATCGTTGCATCCAGGGTGGCAGACCCACCGAGGTTAAAAAATTTATCAGGGCCGGCATTGATATTGGGCAATGGATGAATAGTGATGGTTTGTGTGGCAGGTAAAGAACCGCAACCCGCTGCTGTTTGAGTGACGAGTGATATCGTGTAGGTGCCGGCGGTAGTATAGGATTTACTAAACGGTGGAATATTGTTGCCGGTACCGTTTCCAAAATTCCAGTTCCAGTTGCTTACACCGGTGCTGCTGGAAGAGAAGAACAGGGGTTTTCGTTCACACAATGTATCACCGGTGATCGTAAAGTTAGCTGTTGGATTAGGATTGATCAGCGGAATAGTGATCGTGGCAGTATCCGTACCGCAACCACCGCTGAAGCTGACAGCATGTTTAATAGTGATATTCGTTAATACAGTGGCATAAGCATGTGTTGCAATATTGCTGCTGGAAGAGCTGAATGTTTGTGCATCGCCAAAATCCCAGAACCAATTGGCAGGGTTGCCACTTGCAGTAATAGAAGAAGTAAAGGTTTGCAAACTATCGATACAGGGCTTACCGGCAACAGTAATGGATACGGTTGGTTTTGCTGTTACATTCACGGTCAGCCGGAATGTATCACTCAGGCAACTGTTGCTGCCATTCACCACTAAGGATACTGTGAAGTTACCGGCAGTTGTATAGGTATGATAAAAAGGATTGCCGTTATTGAAACTGCTGCTGTTGCCATCGCCAAAATTCCATTGCCAGCTGGTAATCGTATTACCCGGAACAAAAGAAGAATTATCGGTAAAGCGGATCGAATCGCCGGTACAGATATTCCGGTCATAGCTGAATAAAGCCTGCGGCCTTGGCAATACATTGACCGTACTGAAAGCCGTATCACTTTTACAACCATTGCTACCGGTGGCAATTAAATAAATGGTATAAGTGCCTGGGGTATTATAGCGATGATAAAAAGGGTTACCATTAGTCAGTGTTGTTGTGTTGCCATCGCCAAAATTCCAGTACCAGCTGTTGATAGAGCCGCCGGGTAAAGAAGCATTACTGGTAATAAGAACAGAATCCCGTTGGCAAATAGTACCACCAGCATTGAATGTGGCAACAGGGCTTGGTGCGATCACTAATAACTTAGTAGTATCACCCACGCAACCATTATCAGCGATCACCCGGTACCGGACATTTTGATTACCTGCCGCAGTAAATAGTTTTACAGCATTGATACCGTTTTGTGTTGTGTTATCATCAAAGAACCAGTTATAAGTAACGAGGTTAAAAGTACCGGGAACAGCGGCGCCGGTAAACCGGATACTGTCGGTCAGGCAGGCCGGGGCAGGAAACGTAAAATCAGCCACAGGTCCTGGCTTCACCACTACTTTCACCGTAGCATTTTCTGTCTGGCTGCAATTTTCAATCACGGTTGCAGTGTAGCTGACAGGAATATAATAAGTGCCGGGGCTGGTAAAGATAAAATCCTGTTGCAGCGTATACACATAATACGTTCTTCCATTGATCAGTTCTGTCCTGACGGGAACCGGGTTGTTGATAATGGAATCAGCATTCGGCGACATACCGGCAACAGTACTCAGTTTCCAGTGAATGGAATTAGCAGGATAACCGAGTTTCACAAATAAACGGACAGGCGATTTGGGACAGGTGAACGTATCAATCGTATTCGTTGTATTGAAAGTGTTTTTGATCTCGCTGTAATTATTCAGGTTGTTGATCAGTGTACCTACATTATAGCCATAACTTTCATAGTTGCCTAATCCATAAACCGTAGCAGTGAAAGCAGAATCACAGGTGATGGTATGTTGTGCAGCCGGGCCCACAAATCTTCTGACAGCAACAGAATAAGAAGGATAGTTGGGATGCGGAATGATCTGTGTGGCAGGAACAGGAGTTCCATCCACCCGGAGAGAAGCGGCTGCAACAGTGGGTAAATGTATATTCACATATACATAGTCAATAGATGACTTACGGCTGGTATAAAACAACACAGATTTTTGCCCCTGCTCGATCGGGCTCAGGTAAAACATTTCGGGGTCACCATAAGAAGGCGGTGATGGTGTGGTGGTAGGAAAATTCCAGCACTGGTTTTTATTGGGTGTATACTGCGATACTAATATGGGTTTATCGGATTCTATATAATCACCACCGGTGGAATCCATGAACTCGTAAAAGAAATTGTTGATCAGTCCTGTTAACACTACACCATTTCTTCTAACCACAGCCGTTGGATCTTGTACACAAACCCGGTAATAATTCCGGTTGGTCTCAAGAATATCGGTGTTGGTATTATTAATAGTATGATAAGTAAGATAACGGGTGCCCCAGGCCTGGGAAGGAAAAACCTGCTGGTGAACAAATTCACCACCATCACCACGGCATAAACGGATACCACCCGAACCGGAGAAAACAGCAACGGGGTGACAATTACCATCCGCACCGGGAACAGAAATAATTTTACTGCCTGTCATATCCTTGCTGGCAAAAGCAGGATTGCCATTGAAGATGGCTTTACCAAACACATGATACGATTCTCCTTTGTTGAGATTAATAGTATAGGTCTGCGTGGGTAACCAACCACTCTTCGTGGTATCAGACGGAGTGATCTCCAGCCGGGTGTTGTCTTCGGAGGCAATTACATAAAACCAGGAATACCAGTCGTCGGGGCTGCTTTGTGAAGTGGTCTGGTAATAATTGATGGAGCGATACGAATACCCATAGGTTTCCACGGGCATCAGCATCGTGGCACCGGATACCATAGTTGAATACACATGGGCATATACAGCTACGGGTACGTTACTTACGATATGTATATTCCTGGGTTGTAAACCATCTGTCAGTGTACGGGCATCATTGGATCCTGTCTTGGGAATTAGAATTGTAGCATCAACAGTATTAGCCGGAATATTCAGTGTTTGAGTATAGCTGGTACCGGTAATAGTTACAGTAACAGTAGCTGCCTGCTCGGTACTTATATATAATGCCAGTTCCTGGAAGTTCACAGGCGATTCATGAAAGAAACTGTAATCAAAACCATATGCCAGCCAGAATTCCTTGCCCCGGTTGGATTTATCCTGTGCTAATGAAGCTACAGTAATACATAAACTAACGAGCAGTAGTATAATTGGTTTCCGCCTCATAAATTTCAGTATTCAATATTCCATCATTTAAGCATTCATTTCAGTAGAATTAATTCTACAAACACTCTTTCAATGTTGGTCTAACATTGTTTCCCTGAATTACAACCAAAATTTTAAACGTTACTGAAATGAACAAGAACTGCTTTGGAAAAATGCATTATGGCTTCTTGCTGTTAATGATCTCATTTTTCTCCCTTTCTTCCCTGGCACAAAGTGATTACCGGACTGATAAGTGGCGCTTCAGCGATCCCAAGCAGTTTGGTTTTACTGTACTGGATGTTCACTTTTACGATAATAACTTCGGTATTGCCGTAGGCGGTAACGGGGGT
>CALRSN020000059.1:0-8768 GCA_943370865.1 Bordetella parapertussis | reverse complement strand
ATCAGCACTCTTATCACTTGTGCCCTTGGCGGAACTTCCACCTGCAAACCTTTTTCCACGCATAAAGCGCAGGCATGATTATTAATATGAGAGGAGAGATAGTCCATCCGGCTAGTCACATAAATGAACTGGCGGTAGGTAAGGCTTTCGCACATTTTTTCGATAGAACGGTGAATGAAACCGAGATGTGGTTCCACTTTTTTGATCGTCTCACCATTCAGTGTGATCACCAGGTGCAATACACCGTGTGTGGCAGGGTGTTGGGGCCCTACGTTAATGATGATATCACCTTCAGTCGTTGTGCCTACTTCTTCAAACATATCAGAGTTTGATCATATTAATCGGGTCTTCAAAATCTTTTCTTAACGGGTTCTTTCCTTCCCATCCGTCTGGCAGTATCAATAACCGCAGGTCGGGGTGGTTCAGGAAATGCACACCAAACATTTCATACACTTCCCGTTCATGAAATTCAGCGGTTCTCCAAATGTGGGAAACGGTTTCAATTTCAGGTTTATTCCTGTCAAGTTTTGCTTTGATAACAATATTGTGCCGGTGTGTGGTGGATGAAAGATGGTACACCATAGTAAGATGTGTCTTCCAGTCGATACAGGTCAGGCAAAAAAGATAATCGAAATATAAATCGTTGTCGTTACGAAGTTGTTGTGCAAAGGGTAACCAGTCTTTCGGGTCAATAGTAATATTTAGCCATTCACCTCCCTCTTCAAAAGTGGCTGTTGGCAGCAGTCCGGTAATTTTATTTTTCAACGCATCGTTCAGCATAACTAATCTTTGGCAGTTCTTATCTGTTCTCTCGTTAAACCACTTTTTATCTTCTCCTGTAATTTTATTAAGGCGTGTAATAAAGCTTCCGGTCTTGGCGGGCAACCGGCTACGTACACATCTACCGGTATCACATGGTCTGCACCTTTCACGACAGAATATGTATTATAAAAGAAAGGCCCGCCACTGATCGCACAGGCACCCATGGCGATCACATACTTGGGATCGGCCATCTGGTCATATAATCTTTTTAAGACTGGGGCCATTTTATTAACGATTGTGCCGGCTATAATAATGACATCAGCCTGACGGGGTGTAGCCCGGGCCACTTCAAAACCAAAACGGGAGAAATCATATTTGGCACCGGCAACAGCCATATATTCAATGCCACAGCAACTGGTGGCAAAAGTGAGTGGCCACAGGGAGTTGGATCTTGCCCAGTTGATGACATCATCCAGTTTACTGAGAACGATGCCGCCACCCGGGGTTTCATGTATCTGGCCGGGAAAATCGTTTGTAGTATTTTTTTGTTCTGTCATTAGTATGTAATTACATCCATTTCAGGGCTCCTTTTTTATGAGCATACAGGAATCCCAGGAAAAGTATAAAGAAGAAAATGACAATTTCGATCATGGCGATCCATCCCATGCTCTTGGCTACAACGGCCCAGGGATAGAGAAAAACCAGTTCCACATCAAAGATCAGGAAGATGAGTGCAAAGAGATAATAACCCACATTCAACTGGATCCAAGTCTTGCCCTGTGTGGGAATACCACATTCGTAGGGTTCCCCTTTCTGTTTATTCTTAGTGCCTTTGAGCACTAATGTTGATAACATGATAGCAATGCCTGAGAAGGCAACGGCAGCTATTATTAATACTATGAGCGATGAAGCACCCATCTATGAATTGATTTGCACGAATATAGCAACTATGCGTTAAAACCAAATATGACAGTTATCAACGACAAGGTTGCGGAATATCATTATGAAAACTGCTTAACATCACATACCAATTAGCCATATAATTCCTGGTGAATGGCTTTCTTATCATATCCCATTTCAACAATTCTTCTTTTCGCTTCATCGATCATATTCTTCCAGCCACAGAGATAAAAATGGGCTTCTTGTTTTTCAGCGCAAAGTTTTTCATAAATATCATGAACATACCCGTTATGTCCTTCCCAGTGCTCACGCGATAAGGTTGGATGATAATGAAAGCCCGGCAATTTGGTTTCCAGTGCTGTTAGTTCTTCGTAATACAGCAGGTCGGCTTTATTGCGGCAGCCGAAGATCATATGAATATTTTTTGCAGGTATGTTATGAAGCTGGATATAATTCACCATGCTTCTGAAAGGGGCAATACCGGTTCCGGTGCAAATGAGGAACAGGTCTTTTTCAATCGAAGCAGGTAAGGTGAAAACGCCCTGTGCACCCCTGAAAGTGAGTTCGCTGCCAACACGGATATTACTAAAAAGATACGTAGTGCCAAGTCCGCCTTCAGCATGCACGATCAGTAACTCAAATATGTTAGTACCATCTGGCCAGGAAGCGATGGAATAACTGCGCCAGCGTTTATTTGGTTTTTCGTCAATAGGAAGATCAAGCGTTACAAACTGACCGGGTTTAAAATCGAATTCTTGCAGTTCGGAAACTTCCACCCAGAACCTTCTGGTATTATGCGTATGATCGTCGATCTTAATAACTTTTCCTTTGCGCCAGGGTTGAAGAGCCATGCAGTTGTTTTGCCTGTAATTTACAAAGAGAATGTCAACAGATGGTTTCTGTCACCACACTATCATAATACAGGGAGTTATTCACGATCTGATTTGGCTGGCATAATTGTTGGGCTTTTTTGTAATAGAAAAATGAAAAATAGTGGACGGTTCAATATGCCGGGCTGTTTATTATGAAAGAGCAGCCCGGCAAAAAAGCGGCCCCGCCTTAGGCGGGGCCGTCTTATTGGGCCTGTTGGCAAGCAATCGAACTATTAAATGTAGTTCTTTTTTTTATTCTCCAAAAACGGGTTCCAGCACATTGATTTTTTTCAACGCTTTATAATATGTTTTTCCCTTCCATTGGTATTTCAGTACCAGCTCATTAGCAGTAGTCATTTTTTTAACTGCCTTAGAGAGGCTTGTTGTGTTTAACGGGCTATTATTCCATTTTAGTTCCTGTACTTTTAATGAAGTGGATTTTACAAGCGTATCCTTCCCGGCAACTACCGGCGATTGAATTACCGGGGCCGAGCTGACCGTATATCTTTTCCCCATGATCCATATCTCCCTGGGCTGAATCTTCAGGGAAGCATTGGCTGCCAGGTAAATAAAATAACCAATGCTTTCGTTGGCAGGTTTATTGATCGTCCGGCCGTTTTCATCAAATTCCCTTGCGGGAACCATACCGGGCGTGGAAACCCGGGAAAAACCATACAATTTCAAAGCGGGTTGGCCAGCCATTACCAGGCTGAATAAAAGGGCGGAGATCAGGAATCCTTTTTTCATTTTTACACGTTTAATGACCTGATGCAATTTCTAACCGGGTTATTGCAAAGAAATTCTTAAAACAGGGCTTTTTTTCCGAATTTAGGGGCTACCAAAAAATATCAATTTGCCGCTTATGCAACGAATTATACAAATATGCAGCTTTTGCTTGTTACTAACCATTTCTTTTGCTTGTCATGAGGGTAAGCAAACAGCCGAAAATATCGGGGAAAGAACAGAAGTGGAAAAAGCACAAGCCCTTCACCAGGAATTTATGATGACGCAAGACCCTCAATTGGGCATAGTACCCCGTGAGCGGCTGGATGCGGCGAGGGTTCAACTGGATATGTTATCAGCAACCCGGATAGCGGCTTTAGGTTGGCAGGAAAGAGGTCCTAACAATGTGGGCGGCAGAACAAGGGCTATCCTGGTTGATAAAAACGATGCCACTGGAAATACAGTATTTGCTGGTTCTGTAGGCGGGGGACTCTTTAAAACAACCAATTTCACCAGCGCCACACCCACCTGGGCTCCCGTAAATGATTTTTTACCTAACCTGGCTATTACTGCTATTGTGCAAGACCAGGTAAACCCTAATAATATTTACGCCGGCACCGGTGAAGGCTGGTTCAATATCGATGCAATTGTCGGCCGGGGTATTTATAAAAGTACAGATGGCGGGGCTACCTGGAATGCACTTCCATCAACAATAGTGACGACTCCTGCTGTCACCACTTTCGAATATGTGCAGGATTTAGCAATAGATAATAACGGGAATATCTATGCTTCGCTCAGAAACCTGACTTCTTCCTCAAGGGGTATCCAGCGTTCTACTGATGGGGGCACCACCTGGACACAGGTATTAGGAGCACCATTAAATAACCCCACAACCGGTCAACCTTTTGGTACGGGTCGTGCCGCTGACCTGGAAGTAGCAAGCAACGGCGATGTTTATGCCAGCCTTGGATTGGTGGGTGCTGCATTTACGAACCGGAGTGTAGTAATGAAATCATCTTTTGCTGCCAATGGGGCCAATACAGGGGCATTGGGTACATGGGTGGATATTACCCCTGTAACACCCACCGTTACTCAACGGACTGAAATAGTGCTAGCCCCGTCAGACGCACAACGGGTTTATTTATTAATGCAGGATAGCGCCACCACCCAAGTATTAAATGTTCTTCGTTCATCAGATGGTGGAGCTACCTGGACTACCCTGACTGCTCCTGCAGCCCTGAATAATGGAGCTGCCTCGCAAACCTGGTATAACCTGATCGGAGCCGTGGATCCTAATAATGCCAATATTATTGTAGTAGGGGGCCTTAACCTGGCCAGGTCAGTTGATGGAGGGGACAGCTGGACCACCATTACCAGCAGCGGTACCGTGCATGTTGATCACCATGCCTTACAGTTTATAGGTTCCACCAGATTAGTAAATGGTAATGACGGTGGTATTTATTATTCAGAAAACATAAATGTAGCAACGCCTTCTTTTGCTAATAAAAATAATGGGTACAATGTGACGCAGTATTATGCCTGCGATCATCATCCAACTTCTGTTGATTTCTTTTTAGCAGGAGCACAGGATAATGGCACGCAACGATTTAATGGCCCCGGAATCAATTCTACATCAAACGCTTCAGGCGGAGACGGTGGCTTTTGCCATATTGATCAAACGGACGGTTTACTGCAGGTAACTGCATTTACGGGCAATAATTACACTCGTTCTTTGAACGGGGGTGCCAGTTTTTCTTCACTGGCCGGTTTTGGTGTAAACAATAACAGGGGGCAATTCATTAATCCAACAGATATGGATGATGCCGGTAAAATATTATACTGCGGTGATAATGCCGGCCGCTACTATTTTATTACAGGACTAAATGCTACACCAACTGGCAACATTGCTACCGTGGCAGCGATGAGCTCAAGAGAATTGACAGCCGTGAAAGTGGATCCATCTTCGGCCAATACGATCTATGTTGGTGGTTCATTTGGAGGTCTTGTTCCACAGGTTTATAAAATCACATCTTCTAATACTACAGTACCAACCGTAGTATCATCAGCTAGTATTGGGACCATTGCCAATGCTGCTATTTCAAGTATTGATATCAATCCTGCCAACCCGAATCACCTTATTGTTACACTTTCCAATTTTGGCGTCACCAGTGTTTTTGAAAGCACCAATGGAGGTGCAAGCTTTGCAAGCATTGAAGGTAACCTGCCAGATATGCCGGTTCGCTGGGCCATTTTTGCGCCGGCCAATGCACAACTAAATGGTGCGACTGGTGGTAATGGAGGAATTTTATTAGGAACAGAATTAGGCGTATGGACCACTTCTGCCATTGCCGGTGCATCTACACAATGGATTCCCAACAATACCGGTCTTGCTAATGTAAGAGTGGATATGCTGAAATACAGACCCTCAGATAACCTGGTGGTGGCAGCCACGCATGGTCGTGGTTTGTACACCACAATATTGCCAACGGTGGTAACAGGGGTGTCTAATAATAATATCACCAAAGGATTTATTAAGTATATCAGTTCGCAGAATAACCAGTTGCAGATCGTAACTGGTACGTTGCAGACACAAAAAATGTCAGTGCAACTATTCAATATCAGCGGGCAGCAGGTGTATCAAACACAAAGCCGCTACCAGAGTATGAGTATTAACCTGGATAAACTTCCGGCCGGTGCGTATGTAGTGAAAATAACAGGTGATAAAAAAGAGCATTTCGTTCAGAAATTCATGAAGTAATATTTTCTGTCCTGATAAAAAGCTCACCTTGTTTCAGGGTGAGCTTTTCTTTTTATCTTTGCAGTTCTCATGAGTGTACAGGAATTGCTGGATCAGTATCAAAACAACCCCCGCCTTTTTCAACTGGCGGACAGGCTTTCTTTTTCCCAACCGCAAAAAATTTACCTGAAGAACCTGCAGGGCAGCTCTACCCAGTTTGCCGTGGCAGCTACTTTTTTACACCCTTCCTGTTCACAACTCAACCACCTGGTGATATTGAACGATGCGGAAGAAGCTGCTTATTTTCATAACTCCTTAGAGAACCTGACCGGGGCCCTGGATATATTTTATTTTCCATCTTCTTTTAAGAACAGGAAGAATTACCGCCTGCTGAATTCCTCGCATGTGATGCTGCGGACGGAGGCATTGACTAAAATTGCGGCTGGTGCATCTGGTATTAATAAAAAGATACTGGTTACTTACCCCGAAGCCTTGTTTGAAAAAGTAGTAGTGCCATCCAAGCTTTCTTCCAATATCATCCATATCAAAACAGGCGATGTGCTCAATACGGGTGATCTCCTGCTGAAGCTGGGTGATTATGGTTTTGAAAGAACTGATTTTGTATATGAACCGGGTCAGTTTGCTATCCGTGGGGGCATTTTGGATATTTACTCCTTTGGCAATGATAAACCCTATCGTATCGAATTATTCGGCAATGATGTGGACTCTATCCGCATTGTTGATCCTGAAACACAGTTGAGCGAACGAAAATTATTACAGGTTAGTATCATCCCGAATGTGGATACACAATTTGAAAATGAAGAACGGGTTTCCCTGTTTGAGTTTTTGCCGGATAATACCATCGTATGGTTACAGGATCATGCCATCTGCAAAGAACGACTGGCCGATTGCCAGGAGGACCTGCATGCTTTCCTGAGAGTACAGGAAGAGATCAAGGAAATGGCAACACCCCACCAGTCAAAAGAAAGGAAAAGGCTGGAGGAAGAGGAAGATGACAAGCTGATCAAGAAAAAAGTTAGCGAAGCTGATTTTATTTCTATGAACGATGCTGATGCAGGTATGGAGCTGAAGCATCTTGTTGAGTTTGGTTACCAACGGCATCTTGCCAATATAGAGATCGAATTTCACACCAAAGAACAACCGGCTTTTAACCGGCAGTTTGACTTGCTGATCAAAGATCTGAAAAGCTGGGAAGGCAAGGGGTTTCAGTTATATCTTTTTGCAGAAAATCCAAAACAACTGGAACGCCTGCAAACCATTTTTGATGACCTGAAAGCGGAGCTGGTGTTTAATCCACTGGCCATTTCTATCCCAGAGGGATTTGTGGATGAGGACCTGAAGATCGTTTGTTACACGGACCACCAGGTATTTCAGCGTTATCATAAATACAAAGTAAAGCAAGCGTATAATAAAAATAAAGCACTGACCTTGCGAACACTCCGTGAATTGCAACCGGGAGATTATGTCACACATATTGATCATGGAGTTGGTACGTACAGTGGTTTGCAAAAATTAGAAGTGAATGGCCGCTTGCAGGAAGCTGTCAGGATCATTTATAAAGACAGTGATATTCTGTATGTGAATATTAATTCGCTGCATAAGATCACTAAATACACGGGCAAGGATGGAAGTGTGCCCAAAGTGAATAAGCTGGGTAGTGATGTTTGGAATAAGCTGAAAGAAAAAACAAAGACAAGAGTTAAGGAAATAGCCTTTGATCTTATTAAACTGTATGCAAAGAGAAAGGCACAACAGGGTTTTGTACATTCCCCGGATAATTACATGCAAACAGAGCTGGAAGCTTCTTTTATTTATGAAGATACTCCTGACCAGAGCAAGGCTTCGGCAGATGTAAAAAAAGATATGGAATCGCCATCGCCGATGGACCGGTTGGTTTGTGGTGACGTGGGATTTGGAAAAACTGAAATAGCTATCAGGGCTGCTTTCAAAACCTGTATTGATGGCAAACAGGCAGCTGTATTGGTTCCTACCACTATTCTTGCTTTCCAGCATTATAAAACCTTTAGCGACCGGTTAAAAGATTTCCCGGTGACGGTTGATTATATCAATCGTTTTAAATCGGCTAAAGAGAAAAAAGAAACATTGAAGAAAGTAGAGGAGGGTAAGATCGATATATTGATTGGCACGCATGGCATACTGGGTAAAGAAGTAAAATTCAAAGACCTTGGTTTATTGGTGATCGATGAAGAACAGAAATTTGGCGTAGGGCATAAAGAAAAGATCAAAACATTACGTACAACAGTTGATTGCCTGACCTTGACTGCAACCCCAATCCCAAGAACATTGCAGTTCTCACTAATGGGAGCAAGGGATCTTAGTATTATTAATACACCGCCGCCTAACCGTCAACCGATACAAACAGAAGTACAGGTATATAATGAAGATTTTATCCGTGATGCTATTTATTTTGAAACAGAAAGAGGCGGGCAGGTCTTCTTCATTTACAATCGTATTGCAGGCCTGGCAGAAATGGCAGCTATCATACAGGGCTTATGTCCTGATCTTAGTATCGGGTTTGCACATGGACAAATGGAAGGACATACACTGGAAGAAAAGATCCTTGATTTTATTGACCGGCGGTATGATGTATTGGTTTGTACCAATATTGTGGAAAGCGGGGTGGATATTCCGAATGTCAATACGATCATTGTGAATAATGCTCACCAGTTTGGGTTGAGTGACCTTCATCAATTGAGAGGCCGGGTTGGAAGAAGTAATAAAAAAGCTTTCTG
>CALRSN020000058.1:0-8804 GCA_943370865.1 Bordetella parapertussis | reverse complement strand
GAGGTAGAGAAAATGAGTAAGAGATATTTTAATACAGTTAATCCTGATGATTTATGTGCTAAATACGGTGCCGACACTTTCCGCATGTATGAAATGTTCCTCGGCCCCGTGGAAATGAGTAAGCCTTGGGATACCAAGGGTATTGAAGGGGTGCACCGCTTTTTGAAAAAACTCTGGCGTTTGTTCAATGATGAAGTGAAAGGGAAAGTATGGACAACAGAGAAGGCCACCGATGCTGAACTGAAAGTATTGCACAAAACCATCAAACAAATTGAAGAAGTAACCGAACGCTTCAGTTTCAATACCGGTGTCAGTGGTTTTATGATCGCCGTGAATGAACTCACCGACCTGAAATGCCATAAGAAAGAAGTGCTGGAGCAATTGCTCATCTTGCTCACGCCGTATGCACCGCATATTGCAGAAGAACTCTGGTCGCAATTGGGCAACAGCGGCAGCATCCTGGATGCCAGCTACCCGAAATTTGAAGCAAAATATGTAACGGAAAGCAGCAAGGAATATCCTGTGTCCATCAATGGTAAAACAAGGACCACGATGGATATTGCACTGGATGCCACGCAGGGAGAAGTGGAGAAACTGGTGCTGGCCAATGAAGTAGTGCAGAAATGGATCGAAGGCAAGCCGGTGAAAAAATTCATTTTCGTGAAAGGAAAGATGGTGAACGTGGTAATATAAATCCTGTTTATGAGATCAGCTAACATGTATAAACCTGAACAAATGAAACCAGTCTTGTCGTTACTATTAGCAATGTCCGTTCTTTTTTTATCCTGCGAGGTAAAGATCAAAACAGGTGAAACCGAAACCAAGGCCGGTAAATTCAGGAACGGGATTGCCATCAAAGAAAACGGGCTGAGGGTTTCCGAAGCCTATCTCGTGTATGACGAGGACGGATCGCTGGTTTCGAATGATAATATCACCGATGTGGACAAGAAAGTGCGGCTGATACTGGAGATCAGTGGCTGGCAGGAAGAAAATGGTAAAGTGCTGCTGGGTGCTTCCGAGAAAGTATCGACGAATGAGGGAGATACTTTTTTGAACCGGGATGATCTTTTTGAATCTTATACGGAGGGTGTGAGTGCCGAAGATGCCAAACAAATATCCTTAACCGTGGTCATCTCCAAGGCCGATAAAATATATGATCATTTCCTGGTGGAGTTCCGGGTTTGGGACAAACGAACCAAGAAGGATATTACCGGTTCCTATAAACTGCACCTGAAATAAAGAGAATGCTCAACAAGCTATTCAAGCCTTCCGCCGGAAGGTTTTTTTCTTTTACGGGGCTAAACAAAATGTTTGCTTCCGTGTTTTTATAAAGTAATTTGAATTATGGCACATCCCTCCATTGAATTGATAAATGCATTCCGTAAAACGGCTGAGCGATTACGCAACGGGGCACACTATGCCTGGGGACATCACGGGGCCTGCAATTGCGGTAATTTATTACAGGTGATCACCCCACTGACGGAAGCAGAGATTCTACACTATGCTCATTTGGGAAATGGGGAGTGGACCGAACTGGCGGAAGAATTTTGCGGGGTGAGTAATGCGCCGGTGAGTTTGGTTATATCCAAACTGGAGCAGGCCGGGTTAACACCCACCGATATCCATCATATCGAATACCTGGATGATAAGCAGGTGTTGCAATACCTGCCCGGTGGTTTTCGCTGGCTGAAACGAAATGTGCGGGAAGATGTGATCCTGTATTTTGAAGCTTTTGCAGATATGCTGGAAGAAAAATTGTTAAAGACCGTGACTATTGATATGACAGCCATGATCTCAACTTCTCTAACCGGGAAAGAGAGAGTGCAGAGTGAAGCTGAAGTGTTGCAGGCAGAGTGCTAAAACTTTCTTTTTCTGACAACCGGTGAAGAACTCACCGGTTTTTTATATTGTATGTATTATGCGGTTTGATTTTGGTTTTTACTCTTCCCTGTTGCTGATCTTCTTTGTGCACGGGCTGGTATATTCGGTTTTATTATACCGGAAAGCGATCCGTAATGAAACCCCTTCTGATAAATGGCTAAGTTTATTCTTACTGCTCTGCATTCTTTATATCACACCCTGGATGGTGGGCTTTGCAGGCTGGTATGATAACCAGCCCTACCGGGACATTTTATTCTATGTTCCTTTTCAGCAATTGTTCTTTATCGGTCCGGTCATGTTCTTTTATGTTCAAAGTTTACTGAACCCATCTTTTCGTTTCGGTAAAAAGGAATGGCTGCATTTACTACCGGGCTTCCTGTATTTGTTGTACAGTGTGGCAGCAGTGGTGACTGATAAACTGGTGCTGAACGAGTATTATTTTTTAGCCAGTGGTGCCGATCCTGATTTCGATACCTGGTACCAGGTGGCCGGGCATGTATCCATGCTCTTTTATTTATTACTCTCCCTGCGGTATTATAATCTCTATAAAAAACTCATGCTGCAGGTGGTCAGCTATGCAGACTTTGTTCTGTTCAAATGGATCCGGAGTTTTTTATATGCTTTTCTCATTATGCTGATCATCCGGGTGGTATTTTATATCGCCCCGCTGATCCCCGGTTACCTGGAAATGCGGTACATGGGTCCCTGGTGGGGCTACTTTTCTTTTGCCATTGTGTTTTATTATATCGCTATCACCGGTTATGCCAACTCCATTGAAACAAAAGTGCCATTCCGGCTAAACCTCTTAACCTATAAGCCCAGCTTGTTGCTGCAATATAAAGAGGATAATAGGGCAGGGGCCGACCCGGTGGAAGAAGCAGAAATCATCGAGATCAGCGATCCGCCCACTGAAAAAAGAGAAGATGACTTTTTACTGGCGGCATGGAAACCAAAGATCATTGCATTGCTGGAACAGGAAAAAGCCTGGCAGGACCCCGAATTATCGTTGACACAGGTGGCCCGGCAATTGCATACCAATCCTTCTTTATTGTCAAAGATCATCAACCAGGGATTCGGACTCAACTTCAACGATTTTATTAATCACTACCGGATCGAAGCGGTGAAAGAAATGCTGGGGAAAGGGGAGCATAAGCAGCAGACATTGCTGGGTATCGCTTTTGAATGTGGTTTCAATTCCAAAGCCACGTTTAACAGGGCCTTTAAAAAAGCAACGGGGCTCAGCCCGAAAGAATGGACTCAACAAACCAATGGCTGAAAAATATACGATACAAAAAACCGGACCTGGCTGGATGCATTTCATCACACCTGATCCGAAGACCGTAAAAAAAATTACGTTGAACGGTAATAAACGGGTCATCTGCACCCTCAATGACCAAATCACCATTCATGCCGCAGTGATGAAGACCAAAGAAGGCACACACTATATTATGATTGGTGCCAAATACCTCAAAGAATTAAACCTGAAAGCAGGCGACAAGGTAACGGCCGTGATACAGGTTGATAAAACACCCCTGCAATTCAACCTGCCGGAAGAATTCGCCGAAGTGATGAATACGGACCCGGAAGCAAAAAAAATATTTAACGGCCTTACGGATGGAAATAAAAGAGGGCTGATCGCCCTGCTCAATATGGTCAAATCATCTGATAAGAAAATTGAACGGGCCCTCAAGATTGCAGCGAAACTGAAAATGGGAATTACTTCACCACAAAAAGTGATGAAATGATCCTTTCTTCTTCTATCAGCTTCTTTAAAAACACAAAATCATGATTTGAGCCGCTTTATTTGGTATTTGAGGCGACCTGAAAAAATCATAAAAAGACCTTTGATAAAAAAAGTATGAAAAAACTGCTTCTCCTCTTTTTAGTAGCTGCCTGGACTGCAGCATTGGCACAACCGGGAAATAACCATCAGAAAATGGCTGCTATTGTTCAGCAATTTGCTACCAAAGGTTTCAGTGGTTCTGTATTGGTGGCCGAAAAAGGGAAAGTCATTTTTACACAACAGGCAGGCATGGCCAACCGGCAGGATAATATTCCGGTATCAACAAAAAGTAAATTCCGCATATGTTCTATTACCAAAACATTTACCGCTGTGCTCATCCTGCAGTTGATGGAAGAAGGGAAGCTTAATCTTGCTTCCACCATCGGCATGTACTATCCCGAATATGAAGGAGAGGCAAAAGATAAAGTAACCCTTCACCAGTTACTCACCTACAGTAGTGGCATCGAAAACCAGGACCAGCGCAATGAAGCCATGTATGCCCTGCAGTTGCCGGTTGACAGTATCATTAAAAAATATTGCAGTGGCAGGCTGGTTACTGAACCAGGCAAACAAATGAGTTATAAGAATGCGGATTATATCATCCTGGGAAAGATTATTGAGAAGATCACGGGTAAATCTTATAACGAGGTCTTATCGCAACGCATCCTGGAGCCGTTAAAAATGAAGCAATCCGGTTATCTCAAAAACAGGGATATTATCCCAGGGCTGGTTACATCCTACCTGTATGACAGCACGGGCAAATTTTATAATGACGATCCTTTTTGGATAGATAATTTTTACAGCAGTGCAGCTATGTATGCCACCGCTGCTGATCTTTATAAATTTGACCAGGCACTGTTCACCCATCAATTATTAAAAAAGGCGACAGTGGAATTAATGACCATTTCTTACCCCGAATTATGGGGCGTGGCCTATAGTTTTTGGGTAAATGACCAAACCATCGGCACCACTAAAACAAAGGTCATGGACAGAAGGGGAAGTATCAGCGGTAATAATACCGCCTGGTATCATTTTATCAACGAGAATAAAACCATAATCGTTTTGAGCAATAACAATGCGACAGATGTGGTGGAGTTGCGGGAAAAATTAGCGGAGGCACTCTTTAAGTAAACTACTTATTACCAATTAGCTAGCCCGTCTAAAGTATGATTTGAGACGGGCTGTTTTTTTTGAGTCCCCTTTCTTTTGTCTCAAAACATCATTTGAAGCGATTGTGGTGTACAGCTATCGCATTTTTGAGTCATCATTCAATCACTCAAAAATGTTTTTATGAAAGCACAACTTCGCCAGTTCTTTTTTGGCAGTAGCATCGGTGAAAATTCAATTCTGAATACCGGCTGGCTGCTTTTCCGTTTACACATGGGTTTAAGCATCGCTGTCCATGCCGGATGGCCTAAAATGAATGCCATTGCAGCACCGTGTTGGTTCACCGAACAGGTAGCCGGTCTTGGGTTTACGTTTCCGTCCCCGGGCTTCTGGGCAGCTATGGCTTCCTGGGGAGAATTCATCGGCGGTATCTGCATTGCACTTGGGTTGCTGACCCGCTTTGCTTCGCTGCAGCTGGCTTTCCAGTTTTTTGTGATCTCTTTTTTATGGTATGATAAACCGGAACCTGTAAGCGGCATGTATTTTCAGCAAACCCTGTTTTGGGGATATGTGCTGCTGGCAGTTGGTGGAAGTGGTCGGTTTGCAATGGACAGGGCGATATGGGGCAGCAAAAAACTAACTATTTCATCACCCGCAAAAGCATTGGCAGCCTCATTACTCCTGTTGATAGCAACTGGAATAAATGCACAAACAGTAACTAAGAAAGATTTTACTGTCTTGGAAGGGCAATGGAAAGGAACACTTACCTACCTGGATTATACCAGCAATAAGGAAGAAACCATAAAAACTAACGCTATTGTTGAGGTAAAAAAAGGCAATGCTTTTACACTGGGCTTCTATTATACAGATGAGCCAAAGAAAAACGGAAGAGATCGTTACAGGATCAATCCAGATGGTACCATGATCAACGACATGAAAGTAATAGAACGAACGCTGCAGCCAGATGGCGGTTTAAAAATTGTATTGGAAAGCCGGGGTAAGGACGGTAATGATTTTAAACCGGCCACTTTTCATCATGTGTTACTGATCGGGCCCGGCAAATTCTCCATGACTAAACTGGTGCGGTTTGACGGGGAGGCGGATTTTTTCCGGCGCAATGAATACCTGTTTACCCGGAACTGATTTTTTACCAGCGGTGATGCTGGCAATGGTTTAGGGTGTAATTTGAAAGCCCAAAACCATTTTTAATGAAGTATATAATTTCTGTTCTTGCCCTTGCAGCTTCTTTGCAGCTATCGGCACAGCAACAATCAGCGTATTTCTTATCCACTCCCTGCCTTACACCGGATGGGCAAACGGTCATCTTCAGTTTTGAAGGTGATCTGTGGACGACATCCGTAAAAGATAAACAGGCAACAAGGTTAACAGCTATGCAGGGTTATGAAACTAATCCCAGGGTGTCTCCTGATGGTAAATGGATCGCTTTTACAGGCAGGCAATATGGGAATGCAGATGTATTTGTGGTGCCGGTCAATGGCGGGGAGGTAAAACAAATAACCTGGCATAGTGGTAATGATGAAGTAACCAGCTGGAGCTGGGATTCAAAATTTCTGTACTTCAACAGCGGACGGGTGGGACAGGTAGCCGGTTTTAAAGTGAGTGCAGAGGGTGGCACACCCGTTCGTGTATTCGGCAATTATTTTTTCCAGTATGATCATAACCTGGTGGAACACCCAACCTCTGGCGAACTATTTTTTAACGATACCTGGGAAAGTATCAGCCAGGCACAACGTAAACGGTATAAAGGACCTTTCAACCCTGACATACAATCGTATAACCTGAAAACAAAACAGTATAAAAAATACACGGATTGGGAAGGAAAGGATTTTGCGGCCACAATTGATAAGAACGGGAATATTTATTTTATTTCTGATGAAGCCAATGGAGAGTATAATCTTTATACGATTGATAACGGGAAGAAAAAAGCATTGACCCGTTTTTCCTCTTCCATAAAAACACCCATGGTGAATGCCAATGGTGGTAAGATCGTATTTGAAAAAGATTACCAGCTCTGGTTGTACGATGTGAAGTCGGATAAAGAAACGAAACTGGATATTGCGATCATCCGTAATAATGTCTTGCCCCAGGAAAAAGATTTTGATGTAAAAAGCAATATCAGTGCTTTTGATGTATCACCCGATGGAAAAAAACTGGCATTCATTTCCCGTGGTGAAGTGTTTGTAAGCGATATAGAGGGAAAATTTATTAAAATGATCAACCGGGGTTCAGCAGAAAGAGCAAGAGAGATCAAATGGATGAGTGATAACAAAACCTTACTCTTTAACCAGACACTTGAAGGATATACCAACTGGTACACGATTGCTGCAGACGGGAACGGTACCTTAAAGCAACTGACCAGTGATAAAATGAATAACAGGGCCATAACCTTCAATAAAAAAAGGGATAAGGCTGTTTACTTAAGTGGCCGTGGTGAAGTAAGGATTATGGACCTGAAGACGATGCAAAGTAAAACAGTGGCAAAGGAAGAGATCTGGGGTTTTCAATACAGCGATCCGGGTTTTTCGCCCAACGATGAGTATGTCCTCTTTACCGCCATGCGGAATTTTGAACAGGATATTTTTATTCATAATCTGAAAGAAAATAAAACGATCAACATTACCAATACAGGGGTTACCGAGTCTGATCCGTTCTGGTCTGGTGATGGGAAATATATTTTCTTCACCTCACAACGCTTAAAACCATCCTATCCATTTGGCATGGCTAATGCAAAAGTGTACCGCATGCCCCTGGATAAGCTGGATGAGCCGTTCCGGTTAGATAAATTCAACGAGCTGTTTAAAGAAGAGAAAAAAGACACTTCCAAAAAAACAACACCTGCTCCCACAGCAGATACAAAGCCGATTACAATCGACCTGGACAGGATCATGGAAAGACTGGAACAGGTGAGCCCATCTTTTGGCGCCCAGTTCATCCAGTATGTGTACCAGAAAGGAGAGAAGACCAGTGTATTGTACACCAGCAATCACGGGGAAGGAAGGAATGCTTTATGGAAAACAGTGATCGAGCCTTTCGAACAAAACAAAACAGAAAAAATTGCCGGTACTGACCTGAGTTTTAATTTCGGTATCGTGGAGGTAAGCGATAAGTTATATGTACTGCTGAACGGAAACATTAACAAGTTGAACCTCGATGCTAACAAGGTCGATCTTATCAATATCGGGTATACATTCCGCCGGAATTTATCAGAAGAATTCAGCCAGATGTTTGAAGAGACCTGGGCGCAGATGGAAGAGAACTATTATGATGAGAATTTTCATGGACTGAACTGGAAGAAAACCAAAGAGTATTACCAACGATTCATTCCTTACCTGAACACCAGGGCTGACCTGAGGGTATTATTAAATGATATGCTGGGAGAATTAAATTCTTCTCACCAGGGTTTCAATTCTTTTGGTACGGATGAAACAATTGCGTTGAGCAATCGTACGATGGAGACCGGCATCATCTTCGAAGACGGAGATCCTTATAAAGTAAAGTATGTTGTTAAAAGATCAGCAGCTGAAAAAAAATCAATTGAAGTCAGGCCCGGGGATGTGCTGGTAAAAGTAAATGATGAAACAATCGATAAAAATAAAGACCGGAATTACTATTTCACCAAACCATCATTGGATAATGAACTGGAACTGACTTTTGACCGGGCCGGCCAAATGATCACGGTAAAGATACATCCGCAATCCACTTTATTCACCAACCTCTATGATGAATGGATAGACAATAACCAGAAAAGAGTGGATGAAAAAGGTAAAGGCAGGATCGCTTATGGTTATATGAAGAATATGGGACAGTTTGAACTGGACCAGTTCATCATTGATATGACACAGGAACTGAATAATAAAGATGCATTGATCTTTGACCTGCGGTATAATACTGGTGGAAATGTGCATGATGATGTATTGAAATTCCTGTCGCAAAAAGCCTACCTGCAATGGAAATACAGGGAAGGGAAACTGTCGCCACAATCCAATTTTGCACCGGCAGATAAGCCAATCAT